>CALHGI010000473.1 GCA_938029995.1 uncultured cyanobacterium
GAGCAGCCTGGGATGGAGCTTCCTCGGGTTCAGCTTCCTGGGGCTCATCAATGACTAAGGTTAAATATCGGATAATATCTTCACTCAGACGCATGTCACGTTCCATGGGAGCAATGGTCTCCCCTGGAGCATGGTAGTTCATCTGAATATAAATACCTTCGCGATATCGATTGATTTCATAGGAGAGACGGCGCTTACCGCGGTGCTGAGTTTCTAAAATCTCACCACCCTTCTCCTTGATCATGCCTTGATATTTACCAATGGTATTATCAACGGCCTCATCGCTGATGTCGGGCCGCATGATGTACATGGTCTCGTAAAAATTGCTCATGCTATTCCTTATGGACTCAATGGCCTGACATCAGAAACATGCCAGACAAGGGTTCACCATCATAGCAGAAAAAGGAAACGGCCATTCAAGGGCCAAACGGCACTAACCCCAAGTCACCCGCAGCCCTAACGGATCTGCATATGAACCGCTTCCGAAATAGTCGGAATTTCTGGATAACGCCCCATCAAACATTGAACAATGGAGTAACCCACAGCAGCTACACCACCGAAAAGCAACACGTTATAGAACGTGTCGGTAATTAGCTCCAAACCTGGCACGGCAACTAAGCTCAGTACAAGGCTGCCAATGGAAATAATAAAGCCGATCAAAATTGCCTGCAGGGTATTAAACCGAATGAAGTGGCTGATATTTTCGTTGCGCACCACTAAAAGAAACAGGGCGAAAAATACCGCCAATGACCCCAGCCCGAAAGGGACGAGACTATAGGCAAACATCACAGGGGTGATTAGCAGTAAAAGCAGTTCGCCCACGGGAGCTAGGGCGGGAAAGTTGGCAATCAACTTAAACAGAGCTCCCCCAACCACTACAGCGTCAAATAGGGGTAACAAGTAGGGCAATCCCCCAAGTAACTTGTCAGAGATTTCATCTGTGCCGCTGCGCCAAGTCATAGGAATACTCGAAAAAGGAATACTTAAGTCAAAAAGTTTAGCAGTCTAGTTGGTAGAAGTTAGGTGGTCTACCAAGCGTCTCAAAACTACCCTCAGCATAGCGCAGCTTCCAGCCGCCGCTTTACGGTTTCTACGAAACGGTTTGTCCCCCATCGCCACCATGGCGAATCAGACTCATGCGGTGGGTGATGAGTCAATGTTTACCAACCGAAAACCCATTTGACACTGATACTGGGAAAGATTTGTGGTGGATTCAAGCTGTTGGGCACAGCCTAACTTGCCGTCGCGAAAACGGGGCTCACCACTTTGGTTAGCCATGAGACAACTGGCACAGACCGCAGCTGATGGAATGACCTGATCGTCTAGCAGAATTACCAACATAGTAGGACACCCCTCCTAGAACAATAGGTCTTAAGCCTATCTTAGGTGAGGTGCAGGGTAATTGGGCACAACTGAGTCCGTTTTTACTGGACTCGGTTGTGCCATTTGGTTGTGTTTCTAGGATGCAGGTGTTTGGATCCGACGACGGCGGGCACGGCGACTCCGTTGACGACGAGGCTCTTCCTCAGCGAAATACGCTTGATTATCGTTATCGCCACGCATCCAAGCAGGACGGGTTTGGTCGTAGGCCATTTGCAAGGCGGCAGCAGCCACCGTATGGGGATCGTAGTCTTCCGTTAGTTGGGAAACGATGGGTAAAAATGAAGCCAGGCGTTCACTGGTGACCGCTTCTTTGATTTGGGTTTGTAACTTCTCTAGGGAACGGGCAGCAATTTCGGCTCGCGTGGGCACTTTGCAAAAGGCAATTTCTTGCTTAATGTGCCGCTCAATTTGGCGCAGCTGATACTTTTCTAGGGGATGAACAATGGAAACGGCCCGCCCTTCCTGACCGGCGCGACCGGTACGGCCAATGCGATGCACGTAGCTATCAACATTGTCAGGCAGCTCATAGTTAATCACATGGGTCAAGTTGTCCACGTGGATACCCCGAGCGGCGATATCGGTGGCAACAACCCAGCGCACTTGCCCCTGCTTAAAGCGAAGTAAGAGGCGCTCTCGCTGAGCCTGGTTAAGATCACCATGGTATTCGTCAACGCTATGGCCCGAAAACTGTAGCTGCCGGGTGAGCTCGGCAGCCGTCCGTCGAGTACGGACAAAGATAATGGCCGATTCGGGATCTTCCATTTCTAAAATGGGCATCAAGGCCCGGGGCTTACTCCAGCCGGGGGGTACCACATAGGACAACTGGGTAATCCGCTGGGGTGCGGTATTTTGTGCCTTAACTTTGACCGTGACCGGCGACTGTAGGAATTTAGCCGCTAGCTCGCGCACTGCGGGTTCCATGGTGGCCGAGAAAAAGGCTGTTTGGCGGTCTGCCGGGGCATGACTCAAGATATTTTCCACATCTTGAATAAAGCCCATATTGAGCATTTCATCAGCTTCGTCTAACACCAGCCAGCTGAGCTGTTCTAGGTCTAGAGCACCTCGATTGAGCAAATCGAGTACCCGACCTGGTGTGCCCACTACCATGTGCACCCCTCGTCGCAGCTGACTGAGCTGGCGTTCAATGGATTGACCGCCATAAACCGGTAATACCCGTAATTGAGGGTTGTATTTCAGACCTTGTACCGCCTGGCACACTTGCATCGCAAGCTCACGGGTGGGGGTGAGGACCAGGGCTTGTACCGCCCGTTTATTGACATTCACCTGCTCCAAAATCGGCAGGGAGAAGGCCGCTGTCTTGCCAGTTCCAGTTTGGGCTAGGCCCACCACATCGTGCCCAGCCAGCATATGGGGAATGGCTTGGGACTGGATGGGGGTGGGATCTTTAAAGCCAAGCTCATCTAAATGTTGAGCTTGGGGTTCAGACAAACCGAGATCGGCAAAAGACAAGGTCATTTAGACTCCTTTGAGGTCGTTGGTTACGGGCAGGGGGTTAAAGAGAAACACTTAGGGGCACAGTGTTATCCGCCAGTGAAGACTTGTCGGATAACACTGTGCCAAACAAATCGTAGGTATCAGCACCACTGATCTGAACAGGAACTATTTGGGCTAGGGGAGGGGCACCTTTGACATAGACCAGGCCGTCGACATCGGGGGCAAAACGGGCAGAACGGCCAATGCACTCATCCTGTCCTGGGTTCTCCTGCTCAATCAGCACATCGACAATCTGTCCGATGTGGGCCTGATTGCGTCTAAAGGAGATATCTTGCTGGGTCAACATCAGTTCTTCCCGGCGCTGGTGCATCACCTCGGGCGCCACTTGGTCAGGCAGGCTCGCGGCTGGAGTACCCTCTTCGGCGGAGAAAGTGAATACACCCACGTGGTCAAACTCGTGTCGTTGCACAAACGCTTTGAGGTGCTCAAAATGGGCATCGGTTTCACCGGGGAAACCAACAATAAAGGTGGTGCGCAGGACCGCATCGGGTAAAGCGGTTTTGAGCTGGTGAATGATGTCGTCATTGACGCGCCCCTGCCAAGGTCGATTCATGGACCGCAGGATCTCTGGGTGGGAGTGCTGCAAAGGCAGGTCTAGGTAGGGCAGAAAATTGGGTGTAGTCCGAATGGCTTCGAGGACTTCTGGAGTCAGCCCTGTGGGGTAGGCATAATGCATCCGAACCCAGGGCACGTCCACGTCGCCTAAGGCCTTAATCAGCTCGGCCAACTGAGGTTTACCGTAGAGGTCAACGCCGTAATTTGTGGTGATTTGGGAAATAAGTACCAGCTCCTTAACACCCTCCGCAGCCAGCTGATGAGCTTCGGCCACAATGGACTCGATGGGGCGAGAGCGCTGGTCACCCCGCAGATGGGGGATAATACAGAAGGCACAGCGGTAGTTGCAGCCTTCGGCCACCCGGATGTAGGCCACGCCTTCGCTGGTGGTGCGATAGCGGGGAACTGTTTCATCTGCAATGTAAGTGGGCTCGGCGGAAACCGCTTTGACCCGTTCACCGGCCTCGGCGCGTTCAATCACATTGACGATGCGGTGGTAATCGCCCGTACCGATTAGGGCAACGGCTTCGGGAATCTCGTCTAGCAGTTCGGATTGAAAGTGTTGGGCTAAGCACCCGGTGATGACAATTTTCTTGTCGGCTTCGGCGAGCTCCACCAATGTGCGAACGGACTCTTGGCGAGCGGCCTCAATGAAGCTGCAGGTGTTGACAATGACGTAGTCGGCTAGCTCTTCATTAGCGTCGACCTGATATCCGGCCTGTACTAGGAGGCCCAGCATATGCTCAGTATCAACACGATTTTTCTCACAGCCTAGGTGAGATATGGCAATCGTTGGCTTATGAACCATGAATTCTTATGTGAAAGACAAAGTGCTGATATCCAAGCAGGCGTTGCGATCGCAGGGATGACTCAGCACCCTACCCTATCACGTCCAATTTGCCATGATCACCATTGAGGGACCCAGTGGAAAGCAGCAGTTAGCCGCTGACGGCAATGGATTTATAAACAGGTAGCGATTGTTTTTGCCCGGTTGAGGAAATTATAACATAACTATACAATTCTGGGGACTATTGCCCGAAAGGCCTGATTTGGCTGGGATGTAGCCCTAGGACTGGAGATAAAATTCAGGCACTCCCGTGGCTACATCGGCCTAAATCTGAAAAAACTTGGCCCATGCTATTCATTTCAGCCCAATTCATTCTGAAAATCAGCAATGGCGAAACTATATTGCTTTTCCTTTTTTGAGGCTTTGTGGAGTTAAACGTACTTTTTCAAACATCAACCCCCGTCATTGGTGTAGTTCATTTACTGCCCCTGCCTCCATCGGCCCGTTGGCAGGGCTCATTACAGGCAGTCATAGATCGAGCGGTGCAGGAGTCGGTAGCCCTTGCGTCTGGAGGTGTGCACGGCATCATTGTGGAAAATTTCTTTGACGCACCGTTCACCAAGGGAACGGTCGATCCCGCTGTGGTCAGTGCCATGACCGTGGTGATTAGTCGGCTAAGGCAGCTGGTGGCCTTGCCCATGGGGATTAATGTGTTGCGCAATGATGCCCATAGCGGTTTGGCCATTGCCGCCTGCACTGGAGCTCAGTTTATTCGCGTGAATGTTTTGACGGGTGTTATGGCCACGGATCAGGGGGTAATTGAAGGGGATGCCCATCGGCTCCTACGCTATCGCAAAGAATTGGGGGCCGATGTCAAAATATTTGCCGATGTGCTGGTTAAACATGCGTCACCGGTGGGCAGCCTAGCCTCAGAAAACGCCATGGCTAATTCAGTAGCCGATACCCTGCATCGCGGTCTGGCAGATGCTGTGATTGTTTCCGGCGGAGCAACGGGGGATCCTCCCACAGCCGAGGATCTGGCACAGGCCAAGGCAGCGGCAGGCAAGATGCCGGTATTGGTGGGAAGTGGGGCCAATGTGGACAATATTCCCCAGCTAATGCGGTCGGCGGACGGGGTAATTGTTTCGAGTTCTCTAAAACGATGGGGCCAGATTGAGCAGCCGGTGGACCCTAATCGGGTGGGGCAATTTATGGACGCCCTTTCAGCATCTATATAGGAGCCGACATTAGTTTCCAGACGCCCTCTCAGCATCTACTATGGGGGCCAAGATTATGAATAATTACCTTACCGAACCCCCCATTTTTTGTCTAAGATGCAGTCGGGGTTGTCCTAGGATTAGTTTATTAACCTGGACATCACTTGTTTTCGACTTTTTTTGTGTACTGATTAGCTTGGATCCAGCTAGAGACTATGGGACGTCGTCGTAAAGAAAATCGTGGGATTTATCGATGGTCGCGCCCGGCCATTGGTGCGATCGCAACCGTCGGAGCCTTAGGCACCGCCTACCTGACGGTGATCAAATTAATGGGAAATAGTGCCGCTTGCCCGGTCAAGGGCTGCGACCAGGTACTCACCAGCGCCTATGCAGACATTTTTGGCATTCCCCTAACGCTATTTGGCTTTCTTGCCTACTTATCCATGGTGGCCCTATCCTTGGCTCCCCTGGCAATCAAGGCAGACACCAACCGCGAACAACGCCAGAAGCTAGAAGACACCACCTGGCCCCTCCTATTTATTGGTGCCACCGGCATGATGGTGTTCAGCGGATACTTAATGTATCTACTGGCCACTGAGCTCAAGGCTGCCTGCCTCTATTGTTTGGCCTCAGCTGGGTTTACCGTGGCTATGTTCCTGCTAACCATCCTAGGACGGCATTGGGAAGATCAAGGAGCATTAATCTTTCGAGGGGTGATCATGGGATTGGTCACCCTGGTGGCCACCATTGGCATGTACTCCATCAGCATCAACGGGCCCGCCGCCACTGCTAGCGGTGGCAATACGGGGCCTGTGGTTACCAATACCTCTGGTTCGGCAGAAGTCGCCTTGGCGAAGCACCTCAAAGAAGTAGGGGCGAAAATGTATGGGGCCTACTGGTGTCCCCACTGTTTCGACCAAAAGCAGCTATTTGGCAAAGAAGCCAAGAAATACATGCCCTATATTGAGTGTGCCGATGACGGCGCCGACTCCCAGACCGCACTATGCAGGTCAGTCCCCGAAGTTACTGGGTTCCCCACCTGGGAAGTTCAGGGAGAATTTCTGCCAGGCACCCAATCCTTAGCCACCTTGGCTGAAGCCTCTGGCTACCAAGGTCCCACGGACTTTAAGAATTAGGTCAGTAACGGCAAACCTTGTGTAGGGCCGATGGCCCTACACAAGCTACCCAAAATTGATTTCTAATAATGAGAGATCATCTAGTAATGCGATCTCTTCACCCACGGCAGCATTGAGGCTGGGCATTGTCGCATAGCTAATCAACTGATCGAGCTGGCCCGGACGGGGGCATTTAACGATGTGG
>CALHGI010000474.1 GCA_938029995.1 uncultured cyanobacterium
CACCCCTAGCCATGGACCCAGCTGATTTTCAGAAAGCTGACAGAGAACTTCGATTATTCATCCAAATGAGGAAACTATCTGATATATTTAGTAACTGTGCTTGAAGAAACGTCTTCGACACGGGTTGCTAGCTCAGCGGTAGAGCACTCGGCTTTTAACCGATTGGTCCTGGGTTCGAATCCCAGGCGACCCATATTGAATGAAATGTAAATATTTTTCAGCAAAAGTATATCCTTTGGAGTTTCTCCGAGGGAGTTATTAGCATTGCCATCTAGTGACCATAGCCGGTGCATAGATGCTGCTATCCTTAATAAAACCCTCAGGTTTCAGAAACAACTCGTTATAAACTCAGGGTTGTGACCTAATATTAATGAGTAGGGATACCTATTCGACCCTTTAATCGAAGCTGCCAAAACGGCAAAAAGTACTAGGAGGATTATATGGCGCTTGTACCTATGCGGCTACTGCTGGACCATGCCGCTGAAAACGGCTACGGCATTCCCGCTTATAACGTGAACAATATGGAGCAGATCCTGGCAATTATGCAGGCTGCTGATGAGACTAATAGCCCTGTGATTTTGCAGGCTTCCCGCGGTGCCCGTAAGTACGCTGGTGAAAACTTCTTGCGCCACCTCGTTCTAGCGGCTATCGAAACCTATCCCCACATTCCTGTGGTGATGCACCAGGACCACGGAAATAGCCCTGCGACTTGCTACTCTGCAATCCGCAATGGCTTTACCAGTGTGATGATGGACGGCTCCCTTGAAGCCGATGCCAAAACTCCCGCTAGCTTTGAGTACAACGTTAACGTTACGGCTGAAGTCGTTAAGGTTGCCCACTCCATCGGTGCCAGTGTTGAAGGTGAACTAGGTTGCCTAGGCTCCCTGGAAACTGGTCAAGGTGAAGCAGAAGACGGCCATGGTTTTGAAGGCACTCTCAGCAAGGATCAGCTGCTGACTGACCCCGACGAAGCTGTACAGTTCGTTGAGCAGACTCAGGTTGACGCCCTTGCGGTGGCCATCGGTACTAGCCACGGTGCTTACAAATTTACCCGTAAGCCCACTGGTGAAATCCTAGCCATCAGCCGGATTGCAGAAATTCACAAGCGTTTGCCCAACACTCACCTGGTAATGCACGGATCTTCCTCCGTTCCCCAGAAGTGGTTGGACATGATTAACGCTAACGGCGGTCAAATTCCTGAGACCTACGGTGTACCCGTTGAAGAAATTCAGAAGGGTATTAAGAGCGGTGTTCGCAAGGTGAACATCGACACTGATAACCGTCTGGCTATCACTGCGGCTATCCGCGAAGCGGCCCTTAAGGATCCTGCCAACTTTGATCCTCGCCACTTCCTCAAGCCTTCCATCACGTACATGAAGCAAGTTTGTTCCGACCGCTACGAAGCGTTTGGCACAGCTGGCAATGCTACGAAGATCAAGCAGGTTGGTGTTGATATCTTCGCTGCTAAGTACGAAGCTGGTGAGCTTGATGCCAAGGTTGCTGTTACTGCTTAAGTTTCAGTGCAACGTTAGTCCAAGGGCTAGCGTCGTTCATACATGACTAGAAAGGTTGAGGGCTAAGCCCTCAACCTTTTTTTTATGCTTTCTTGGCCACCCAATACTTACTCATAAAGTGGTTCGACACGGCCACATCCCTAAAGCCCGCCGACTCTAGACGCGCCGTCATATCATCGGTGCTGTAGTGGCGATAGTAAGGCTCATGGAAAATGGTGGGAAAGTTTTCCATCATCGGCGCAAACTCAGGGGTATCTACCTTTTGGATGGAGTCGCAAATAATAAATACACCGCCGGGTTTGGTCACTCGGTAACACTCATTGATCACCGTTTGCCGCACCTCTGCAGGCAACTCATGGAATAAAAAGACGCTGACCGTCGCATCGAAGTACCCTTCTAGGTACGGCAATGACTCAGCATTGGCATGAATCAGCTGGGGCAAGGTGCCGGGTTCTTTACTCAACAGCTCATTGGCTTTGCGCAAATAGGTGGGGGATAGATCCACACCATGCAGGGACGTTTGCGGCAGGGTATCCCGAATCATCTTGAGGGTACGCCCCGTGCCACAGGCCACATCCAGAACCTTGGGAAACCCAGGCAGATGGTCTAAATGCCCCTTGAGGGGAGCTAATATGCGGCGACGCATGGCATCCGCCGAACCATTGAATAAAATTTCCACCTGGAGATCGTAGAGGTGGGCTGACATTTCCCCTAGGTAGCCATCGGTTTGATGGTGAAAGTTTTGCAGATAATAATCGGGATAGCCTTCCGTGCTGACATCCGTGCCAAAATCCTGATATTGCTTCTTTTTGGAACGGTCCCACACGCTGGGAGTATCCCAAACCACCGCTGGATAATACTTAAAAAAGTCATCCCAGGGATTATCAAACAGCAGCTGCTTAGGGTAGACCCCCGCATCAGCATCTTGCCAGTCGACTTCGGTCAACTCATCCAGGCGCTGCTTCAAAATAGCGAGGGTGGCGGTGGGAATTTCTGACGTACGACCGGGCTCAACGGGGGAAACGACTTCGCGAATTCGACCGAGTAACGTCTTATGGGTATACCCAAATGCTTGTTTGCCTTGTTGAAAGGTTTGATAGGCAAGTTTTGTCAATGTATCTGGCATAGCTCTGAGCAAACAACGGGGTAATGATTAGGTGTGGATTGCATGGACACATGCAGCAAAAACCTTGGATCAACTCAATGAATTGGGCATTGCCTGGGCAATGGGTGGGCATCGACAACTACATCGTCAATTGCAGCATTCAATTTAGACCTGATCAAAGAATATTCACATGTTAATCATTGTAAAAGTTTATGAAAAGAAGGGGGAGGATAAAGACCCACCTCAATACCCTGATTAGAGGAAAGCTGCGCTAATATGGACGGGTTGTAAGACCCAGCCATAGAGGATTACTTGATGAAGCGTCTGTCCATTGATACCACCCAGATGATGCGCCGCACAGAAGACTTGATTAGTGCGGCATCCAATCGTTACCGCATCACTGTTCAGGTGGCAAACCGGGCGCAGCGTCGTCGTTTCGAAGAATTTGACAACATTGACGAGTCCCGCATGAAGCCCGTATTGCGCGCCATTGTGGAAATGTCCGATGAACTGACTCAGCCCGAAATCATCGGCGAATAGGTCTGATTTGCGGAGAGCCTGGCATTCATACACCGATGGGCTAGGTTTTCTCCGTATATACAACTAGCAAGTATTTATTTAATTATTAATCGCACTAACGCCTAGCGATATGGGTAAGCAGCTTAAGTTCTGGTTTTTGACCATCCTGACCACCCTGATGGTTTTGGCTGGCAGCATTTTACAGGTGGGTGAACCGTTAATGGCCGCCCAGTCTACGCCTGCGGTCGCCATTGCCAATCAGTTATACCGTCAATATCCCAACATTCCTCGGGTACCCCAGGCCAACACCACCCTCCTGAGTCGATTTATTGAGTATCACCTTGATACCCAGGCCCGGCCTGGCCAGTATCACTTCGACTGGGAGCTATCCATGGCCGATTATCTGGATATTGCCTATGGCCACCATCTGGCCATCCCGGCTACGGCCAACGACACCGACAAACTGGCCATGCAGGATCTCAGTCGTCAACAGCGCCACGACCTTGTACGGAGCCTAGAGGATCGCTTTGCCCAATGACGGCCATGCTCCAGGAGGGGGATGGCTGGCGGTTGGGCTGGAATGAAGAGCGTGAACCGTTTAAAGCCTTGGTCGGTGGCCAGTATTGGGCTATGGAGCTGACCCAGGATGAATTTGAGGATCTGCGGCGTCTAGCGCAACAGCTGGCCCACACCATGGCGGCCATGGCGGCCGAGCTGATGCCCGACGAGCACATCACCTGCGAACAAGAAACTGCCCAGTTATGGATAGAGGCTGAGGGAGCCTGCCATAGCTACGATTTGCGGTTTATTTTGCTCCACGGTCGTGGGGGTGAAGGGGCATGGCCCGCCGCCGTTGTGCCTGCGGTCCTAGAGGGCCTAGCCCGCATCAATGTATTTTGATGTGTTAGTGGCTGAGTGCTTTAAACTGGGCACAAAGAATGAGTTTATTTAGGGATATATTCGTCGTTCGGTGGCTGCCATCAGAAATTGGGACACCAGAACGTGAAGAGCTGATCTATCTGACCATCAGAGTGCAGAACGTATATGAAAAAACTAAAGGTCGTTAGTGACACACAGTTTAAACAGCGTCCTGGGCTGTCAAACGAGCTGTCTAGGCAGGAAAAGGTCTTTGTTGCCAATGGGACGGAGTTTGACCTCACCCATTTAGATGTGGTGCGGGATGGTCATTTGAAGGTGACCTTGGCCACGCCGTTGGGTCCGGCGAATCAGACGAGTTGGTACGTTTATAAGCCAGATGTCAGGGTCTATGACACGAATATTAGGCTGACGGTGACAAGCGATACGCTGTTTAAGCAGCGGCCGGTGTTGTCGAATCAGCTGGGTGAACGGGAAAAGGTTTTTGTTCCTAATGGGACGGACTATTATTTACAGTCTTATTTGCCGGCGGAAGGGCAGCATGTGAAGGTTGCGATCGCAAATGCCTTCCTTGGTCCCGAGAATCGTACAGTTTGGTATGTTTACAAGCCCGACATCCGCATCATCGGCGATACCATTACCCTAACGGTCACCAGCGACACCCTTTTCAAAACGTCGCCCCAGATGTCATCGCAGCTGAGTAATGCGGATAAGGTTTTTGTTAAAAATACCACCGAACTGGAGCTGGTGAACCATGAATTGGCCCCGGCGAACCATGTCAAAATAGAACTCGCTGAACCTAATTTCAGCAATCGGTCTGAACTGATTTGGTATGCCTATAAGCCTGATTTGCAGATCGAGGGCAACGAAAAAGAGAACCAGCCCAAAAATGAAACTCCAGCCCCTAAACCCATAGGTCCCTACGTTAAGCTGCCGGGGTTTCGCGGCAACTTTTACCTATCGCAACCCATCATTCCCGGTGGCAACTTTACCTGGGGAGAGGCGACCCATGGCGGCAGCCGCATTCCGGTGGATCGTAATGTGGTCTATGGCATCATTCGCATTGCTCGGGTAATGGAAGAGGTGCGTAATCGGCTGGGGGGGCGGCCCATTACCGTCAACTCCTGGTATCGTGACCCGGTGACTAACCGACGGGTGGGTGGTGCTAGTCGTTCCAGTCATTTAAGGGGCGACGCGGTTGATTTTGTGGCTCCTGGCATTCATCCCTATGATGTCTACGATCGGCTGAACCGTTGGTGGGGGTCGAAGGGGGGTTTGGCTAGCGCTACGGTGTTTACCCACATTGATGCGCGGGGGTACTATGCGCGCTGGAGCTACGGGTTTTAGGTCTGACGGACTAGGCAATATGGGGCTGTTACCCCCAGTTATCAACCTAACGGCCCAGCATACACATGATGGGTTATTCCGCTAAAGTTTTTGGACCGTTCATACAAAAAACTACCCAAACACCCGAACAGTCCTAACTAGTACTTTTGACCTGGTTGTAAACCGCCCACATCAGGGCACTGGCAGCTTCCTGACGAAAGTCATCATCGTTCATTAGCCGGGTAAATATCTCCTCATTACCTTCCATGCGCTCTATAAAGAGGTTTTCTAGGAGCTTGCCAAAGACGGGTTCGAAGTTTTCAGCGGAGTTAACAGCGGCAGCCTGACGGATTTGTTCATTGGCGACGGCGGTTTCGCGCATCTGATCGAAAAATAGCTGATTGGCCAGGGTAAACTCCGTGGAAAAGCTAAATGAACGCTTTTCCACGGAGTTTGCTTGTGCTGTGCTGGAGTTGGTCAACTACTGTTGTAGTCTGCTGTTCTCTTGTCGCAGGGTGGCGATCTCGCCATAGAATGGCTGCAAGTTTTTTAGCAAGACGGCCGCCAATAGACTCTCCGACATTTCTACGGTCGGGGGCTGGCGAATAGGTTT
>CALHGI010000475.1 GCA_938029995.1 uncultured cyanobacterium
GGACCCATGCTACGCATCAAAACCATGGCGTCTTGCCATCAGCCCGCCCCTATGGTCACAAAAATTTTGTGTAAAGCAACGTTCTAAGCGCACGGGCACCCCAAATCAGACGATAAAATCAGCCCGACTAGCTTGGCACAAAAGGCGATTTCGCCCGCTAAGCGGCTGATTAGTTTGAGAGTCCATACGCCGCCACAACGGAATTTAAATTCACGCTGTGTATCTACAACAAGTATTGCTAAGCCTTACAGGCGATGACCATCTTACTTAAAAGAGAGCAATATAGATTATTCACGTCTGATACAGACACACCAACCACTGATAGGAGCCTTGAAATGACCAGCTCAATCGCCCGTAATACCAGCATCATCCTCACGAACCTAGAAGGTGTACCGGGCAAAGAAATTGTCGAGCACTATGGCCTAGTGCAGGGCAGTACTATTCGCGCCAAACATGTGGGCAAAGATATTCTCGCAGGGTTCAAAAACATTGTTGGCGGAGAGCTGAAAGCCTACACCGAACTATTGCAAGAATCGCGAACAGAAGCCGTGAACCGCATGGTCATGCAGGCTGAACAGTTAGGGGCCAATGCTGTCATCAATATTCGCTTTGCCACCTCCTCCGTGGCCCCCGGTGCCGCTGAACTCTTTGCCTACGGGACTGCTGTCAAAGTTCAGTAACCCACCCCAAACATTAGGCACCCATAGCGAACAGCACAGGTAACACCATGGATATTCTGGTTTTTCTAATTTTGCTCGGCGTGGGTTACTTCATCGGTAACCGCCGCGAACGCAAACACTACGAAGACATTAAGCGGCGCGAGAAAAGTACGCTCCATGTCCCCATCATGAGCTGGGGGGCTAAGCAAGACCTGCCCTACGCCCATGAAGCACAAATGTTTGTTGGTAGCGTAGTCGTCGCCAACGACTATTTCAAAACCATTTCAGCCAGTCTCAGAAATCTGGTGGGCGGTCGAGTCACGGTTTATGAAACCTTGATTGATCGAGGACGGCGAGAGGCCCTACTCAGGATGAAAGAGTCCGCCATGGAATGGGGCGCGTCTCAAATTCTAAACGTGCGGTTTGAGACCTCAAATATTGCGGGCCAAAACCAAGCCAATGCAGGTGCCGTGGAGATTATGGTTTATGGCACAGGTATTCGTTAGGAGCCATCTCATAGGTCAAGCCCAATGAAATATACCCCCCGTGAAATAGTCGATGAGGTCAATGTTACCCCGGTCCATCCCCTGGTCAATTTTGGCTATTTGATTGGGACAGTTGTGTTAGCAGCTGTTGCTCTCTATGTTGGGCTGGGGGTGGCTGGGGCACAGATCGCAGCTCGTATGGGTCCCCAGGCAGAAAGTAAGCTGGGCGAAGTGATTTTTGAGAACGTCTTTTCTGCCATGCCTCTGACCACGGAGGGTCCAGACTATGAATATCTGGCAACCCTGGCAGAATCCCTAAAGAGCGATGCGCTTGAGCAACGCCCTGAACTGAAACTACACATTTTGGCTGAGCCCCTACCCAATGCCATGGTGTCAGCGGGGGGATATGTATATGTCACCCAAGGATTATTAGACGATGCGCAGTCGGAAAATGAGTTGGCCTTTGTGCTGGCCCATGAACTGGGGCACTATGAGCATCGAGATAATCTACGTAGTCTGGGGCGGTCCCTGGTATTTCTCAGTTTGAATACGGCATTTGCGGCTAGCGGTGTTCAGTTACCGCCCTTTTTAACCGGATCGATAGGTCTGGCTGATTTACATTACAGCCGCGAGCAAGAGCAAAGGGCGGATGTCTATGCGCTGGAAATAATGCATGACCGCTATGGCCATGTGGATCATGCCCTAGATTTCTTTGAGCGGTTAAATGAGGAAGAGTTAGATTTAGGGGCAGCTAATCAGTTTTTAGAATGGCAGTCCACCCATCCCCTGACAGAATCACGCATTGAACATCTGGAAGAGTTGGCCGCCCAGCGGGGCTGGGCAGTTGAAGGGGCCCCCACGGCACTGCCAAATCAGTAGTTTAAGCTGAGGCAATCGCTATGATAGGGACACCAGTTTTGGAGTTAGATGATGCCGTCTCCACTTCCCGGCATGAACCCTTTTATAGAGCAGCCGGAGCTATGGTCTGAGTTCCATAGTCGGATGATTGTTGCGATCGCAGACTCCCTAGATGACGTACTCAGTCGCAACTACCGCGTTGCCGTAGAAAAGCGAGTTTACCTGAGCCAAACCGACGAGCAAGTGCTGATCGGCATTCCAGACGTCGCCATCACATCATCACCCAGTGCATCCTCAGAAAACATTAGTTCTACAGTCGTAGTTGCCGAACCTCAAACCGTCGAGCTACCCCAGTTCAATGAAGTTCAAGAACGCTACTTAGAAATTCGTGAGGGTATTACGGGAAAAGTTATTACCACCATTGAACTGCTATCACCCACAAACAAGCGTGCCGGAGAAGGTCGCGATGCCTATCTCAGAAAACGCCAGCAGTTGCTAAGTAGTCGTACCCATCTAGTGGAAATCGATTTGCTGCGAGGCGGCCGTCCTTTGCCCATTAAGGGTGAACTGTCCGCCGACTATCGAATTTTGATCAGCCGCAGTGACGAACGGCCCCAGGCACAGCTTTATGGATTTAACCTAGACCAAAGCATTCCAGCGTTTGGGATACCCTTGCAAGGAAAAGAAGTCTTACCAACGCTACAACTACAGCCGTTGGTACACCGGGTATATGACAAGGCGCGGCTTGAGTTAGCCATCGATTACAGCCAAACACTTTCCCCACAACTCAGTGCCCAGGAACAAGATTGGGTGCTGACATTTATAGAGTGAAATGACTACTGTGCTTAGGTTCAACTGAGGTCTACGTACTGCAGAAGTTCCTTTAAATG
>CALHGI010000476.1 GCA_938029995.1 uncultured cyanobacterium
CCCCCCTCAGCCCATTTACTCCCATAATAAAGAAGTCGCTTACGTTACCGTTCCGTTAGGACTGTTCTGTAAAGACCGTTTTGTTACGGCAGGCTTCCCTTTCGAGACCCCCTGCGGTCCCCTGATTAAGGGGGAAATTACCCTGGGGGATGCTCATCACCGACACAATTTACTCCACCCCATGGCCCGAGATCTCCGCGAATTTATCAACCTAGTCGAACAGCGTGGTCAACTGCGCCGCATCACAGCCCTGGTCGACCCTGAGCTAGAAATAGCTGAAATCTCTAACCGCATGCTCCAGTGTGGTGGTCCAGCTTTGTTGTTTGAGAATGTTAAGGGGTCTCCCCACCCCGTTGTTGTTAACCTGCTGGGGACCGTTGAGCGCACCTGTTGGTCCATGGGGATGGAGCACCCCCAGGAACTGGAAACCCTGGGTAAAAAGCTGGGTATGTTACAACAGCCGAAGCCGCCGAAGAAAATCTCCCAGGCGATTGAATTTGGCAAGGTGTTGTTTGATGTGGTTAAGGCTAAACCCCAGCGGGATTTGCTACCCGCCTGCCACCAGGTGGTGCTGAAGGGGGACGATGTGGATTTGACCCAAATCCCCATGATCCAGCCCTACCCCCAGGATGGTGGCAAGGTGGTCACCCTGGGGTTGGTGATCACTAAGGACTGTGAAACGGGCATCCCTAATGTGGGGGTGTATCGCCTGCAGCTACAGGGTAAAAACACCATGACGGTGCAGTGGCTGTCGGTGCGGGGCGGGGCCAGGCATTTACGCAAGGCGGCGGAAAATGGCAAGAAATTAGAAATTGCGATCGCAATCGGTGTCCATCCCCTGATCATTATGGCCGCCGCCACCCCTATCCCTGTGGACCTGTCAGAATGGTTGTTTGCCGGTTTGTACGGCGGTAGCGGGGTGCATTTAGCAAAATGTAAAACCCTTGATCTCGAAGTGCCCGCCGCTTCAGAATTTGTCCTAGAGGGCACCATCACCCCTGGCGAAACCGCCACCGACGGCCCCTTTGGTGACCACATGGGCTACTACGGTCCGCTCAATGATGCGGCTCCCCTGGTGCGGTTCCAATGTGTTACCCACCGCAAAGATCCCATTTACCTCACCACCTTTAGCGGTCGGCCCCCCAAGGAAGAAGCGATGATTGCCATCGCCCTCAATCGCATCTATACCCCCATCCTGCGGCAGCAGGTGCCCGAGATTGTGGACTTCTTCTTGCCCATGGAGGCCCTGAGCTATAAGGCCGCCGTTATTTCCATCAAAAAATCTTACCCCGGCCAGGCCCGCCGGGCCGCCATGGCCTTTTGGACCGCCCTACCCCAGTTTACCTACACCAAGTTTGTTATCGTCGTCGATCACGACATCAACATTCGCGATCCGCGTCAGGTGATTTGGGCCTTAACCTCCAAGGTGGACCCCAGTCGCGATGTGTTTATCCTGCCGGATAATCCCTTTGACTCCTTGGACTTTGCCAATGAGAAACTGGGGTTGGGGGGCCGCATGGGCATTGACGCCACCACCAAGGTTCCCCCCGAAACCGACCATGAATGGGGGGATGAACTCAAATCTGACCCCGATGTGGCCGCCATGGTGGAACGGCGCTGGGCGGAATATGGTCTAGGGGATCTAGACATGGGCGAAGCGGACCCCAATTTGTTTGGCTATGATATTCGCTAATGTTGCCCCCCCTCCCCCAACGATTTGACCATGGCTGAAGATCGGCGTCCCTGGTTTAAAACCCTCTTTTGTGTGCGTGGTTCGGTCATTCGGGCGGTGGTGCCTCGGGTGGGCATGTGTACCGGGTTTGCCCTGTTGGTTACCCTACTACACCAGGCCGGGTTTTCTGTTTCCTGGCCCGTGCTGGGCAGTGTGGTCCCCAGCCTGGTGTTGGGTTTGCTGCTGGTGTTTCGCACCAATGCGTCCTATGAACGCTTTTGGGAAGGGCGCAAACTGTGGGGCACCATGATTAACATCACCCGCAATCTGGCGCGCCAAATTTGGGTGTCGGTGGACACTAGCCGCCAGTCTAAGGAACAGGCTTTAAACCTGTTGGTGGGGTTTGCCATTGCCACCAAGCAACATCTGCGCCTGCAGCCCTGCCAACAAGAATTACGCCATCTCCTCTCCCCCGCCCAGCTAGATAAACTGCTTGGCATGAACAATCCCTCCTTGGAAATTGCCTTTTGGCTGGGGGACTATCTCCAGGTACAGCAGCTGAAGGGGCGGATCAATCCGTACCAGTTCCAGGCCATGACCCAGCAGGTGAATGGCCTCGTGGATGTCCTGGGCGGTTGCGAACGGATTATTAAAACCCCCCTACCCTTGGCCTATTCCATTCACCTCAAGCAGCTGTTGGTGATGTATTGCATGGCCCTACCGTTTCAGGTGGTGAGCGAACTCACCTGTGGACCATTCCCGTGGTTTCCCTGGTGGCCTTTGCTGTGTTTGGTGTAGAAGAAATTGGTTTGGAAATTGAAAATCCCTTTGGTTGCGATCGCAACGACTTGCCCCTAAACGGCATCTGTCAGACCATGGAGCGCAATATTCAAGATCTCATGACCCTCACCCCCAGCATTGAAGCCAACGAACAACAACCCTGGCAAATTACGACCCTGCAGTAGGGATTGCCCAGGCATTTGGCCCGGCTGGTGGCATCGTCTGTGGCCTAAGGAAGGCACGGACAGAGGTCGGGGGGCGAAAATTAGACCCGCCGCTCACCTTTTTTGTGAGGGATATTAATTAGGGTAATAATACACGCTCAAAATCAAGGAAATAGGGCTCCCTGTCACTAACACCTTCACCTAACCAGGACAGAATCCGCATGGTTTAGACAACGCCTATATATGTGTGAAATATTGGTTTTACCCTTACGCTACTCTTCTTGCCTAGCCATGGTCTAGCACATAATTGACCCATAGAGTATCCGCTTATTGATCTAACTTTGCCAAGGGTGAGTCACACACTATGAGGTCCAAACGCCGTCTCTCCAGTCTAGGTGGTAATTTTACCAAGATGCTAACGATTCTTTTTTTCGTTGGCATTTTGACCAGTGGGTTAATTCTTTCAGCGGCCATACGTCAAAAAGCTGAAGGAGAAATCGTACATCGGGCTGAGATATTAATCCAGACCATGAACGCCGTCAGAAACTATACCAGTGGTATGGTGAGGCCTCAGTTGGTAGACGAGCTAGCTGAATCTACAGAGTTTATTCCAGAAACCGTGCCCGCATACTCGGCGCGGGAAGTGTTCGAAGAGTTTCGTTCCGAAGATACCTACAAACACTTTCTTTACAAAGAAGCCACCCTAAACCCCACCAACCCAAGGGATCAGGCGGATGAGTTCGAGACTCAGATTGTTAACAAGTTTCGAGAAAATGTTGAGCTCCAGGAGCTTAAGGGCTATCGGAAGATAGACGGTACCAAGCTGCTATATATTAGTCGGCCCCTCACCGTTTCCAAGGAAAGCTGCCTCGAATGCCACAGCAGCCCAGCCAAAGCCCCCAAGAGCATGCTTAAAACCTATGGAAAGGACAACGGCTTTGGCTGGAAGCTGGGGGAAACCGTTGCGGCCCAAACCATCTACTTACCCTCTAGTCAGGTATTTGCCGAGGGCAATCGCTACCTTTTACTGGTGTTCGCGATCTTCACTGGCGTATTTGCCTTAGTGATTGGTCTCATTAATCGACTGCTAATG
>CALHGI010000477.1 GCA_938029995.1 uncultured cyanobacterium
CAGTGGTTTGGTGGCCAATGCAGTGAGTGGCTCGACGGGCAATGGCGGGTCGTTAGATATTGAAGCCAATCGTTTAAGGGTGTATAACGGTGGTCAAATTACGGCCTCTACGGATGGAACTGGCGATGCAGGAACCGTAACGATTCGTGCCGATGAAATTGATGTTTCGGGACAATCGAGCGATGGTCTGCTTAACAGTGGGATTATGTCTGGTTCGATGACCAGCGCCGATGCTGGCTCGGTGAATCTTATCGGTAACCAGATCACCGTTCGTGACGGAGCTGGGGTATCAGTCAATAGCCTCGACGGGGGGGCTGCTGGCAACTTAAATATTGCTGCTGAGAGACTCTTTCTAAACAATGGCACACTTCAGGCTCAGGTGAATGGTGGTAGTGAAGGGGATCTTAATCTCACGGCGACAAGCGTCATATTGCTACGCCAGAATAGTCAAATTGTCACCAGTGCCACTGGCATGGCCACAGGGGGAAACATTACCCTGACGGCCCCTGTGATAGTCGGTTTAGAGAACAGTGACATTGTTGCCAATGCGGTATTGGGGAGTGGTGGCAATATTAAGATTACGACCCAGGGGTTGTTTGGCTTGGTGTTTCGCGAACAACTCACCCCTGACAATGACATTACTGCAAGTTCTGAGTTGGGGCTCAGTGGTACGGTCGCTATTAATAACTTTAATGTACAAACGGATGCAGGTCTGGTGGAACTACCGGCAAATTTGGCCGATACCAGTAACCAAGTTGCCCAGGAATGCACAGGTGGGCGTAATCGATTTATTGTCACAGGGCGTGGGGGGGTGCCTACGGCTCCGACCGAGATTATGAGTCGAGATCGCCCTTGGACTGATACCCGTGACCTTACTCCTTTTCTGAACAACTCTCCCACTGAGGTATCAGTTAATTCAACTGATTCAACTGATGGGGCGTTGACAGAGGCCTATGGCTGGTATATCAATGGGCGTGGACAAGTTGAGTTAGTTGCCCAGGATGTTGCGATTTCATCTATTGCCACGGCTACCTGTGCTGTTTCTGTCAGGTCTCTAAGCTAGGAGTGTGGGAAAGACTACGCTTAAAGATGACAACTGTAGTCAAATTTAAACGAACGGGCTGTTGATGATGATTGTTGTGTGTTAGTGGGTAGACGATGGTGCGGTTGTCTTTTCAACTCAAAAGGCTACGGTTGTTAGGGATAGGGGGATTGGGACTCCTGATATCGGTTGCGATCGCCCTTGGTCCCATCGCCTTACCGGCTCCAGCCACGACCGAACCATCCGCTATAGCCATTACAGAGCCGGTTGAGCCAGGGCTCGATCCATTGGCCGCCGGACGGACCTATTACCAGGCAGGACAATTCGCCGTCGCCATTGAACAGTGGCAAACTGCCGTTCAGCAAGCTTCCCTGCAGGGAGATCTAGCCCGTCAGATCATGGGTTGGAATAGCATCGCCTCGGCTCAACAAGTCCTTAATCACTGGGACCAGGCCCATCAATCGGTTGAACATAGTCGAGCGTTGCTGGAGACTTCTGATGGGGCAGAGCCGATTCTGTGGGCCCAAACCCTCAACACCCAGGCTAGTCTATTACTCACCCACGGCGGTCAAGCTAAAGCAGCCCTGGAGCTTTGGCAAGCAGCCGAGACCTACTATCGTCAGGCCGGTGATACCGTAGGAGCCTTAGGGGTGCAAATTAACCAGTCCCAAGCTTTGCAAACCCTAGGCTTTTATCGGCGGGCCAAGCAGCAACTGCAAACCCTGACCCAACAGCTGAATGCGATGCCCGACAGCCAGCTAAAAATTTCCGCTTTGCGCAGTTTGGGGCAAGCGCTACAGCTCATTGGCTCCCCCCAGGAAAGTTATGATGCCCTGGTCCAAAGTCTGGAAATAGCCCGTAATTTAGACCTCCAACCGGAACTGAGTTCCATTTTCCTCAGTATAGGTAAGCTGGCGACCAGGGTGGAGTCATCCCAAGACGCTCTGGAGTACTTTCAGGCTGCAGAGGCCGCTGCCCTCACTCCCCTGGATCAGCTCCAGGCCCGTTTGGATAAACTTACCACCTACATCGATCTCGAAGACACTACAGTAATTCCCCAGCTCACGGAGCAAATTCAAAGGCAGCTTACGGCATTACCCGCCAGCCATGGGACCGTCTACGGTGTTGTTAATTTGGCCCACAATTTATCCCGACTTCCCCGTGAGCATCAGCCGTTACCCAAAATTCAGATAAATCAGCTATTACTTCAGGGAGTGAGGGCAGCACAAGCCCTTCATGATCAGCGAGCAGAAGCTTACGCTCTCTATCAGTTAGGGCAACTCTATCGTCAGAACCAACAATCTAATGACGCCCTTAACCTGACTCGAAAATCCTTGGCTCTGGCCGAATCGATCCAGGCAGCAGACATTATTTCCCAGGCAGCCTGGCAGTTGGGGCAATTATTTGAGCAACAGGGAAACTTACAACCGTCGATTGATGCCTATACGAAGTCTGTGGATGCTCTTCAGAGTTTGCGAGGGGAACTATTAGCGATTAACCAAGACGTTCAGTTTTCCTATCGAGAACAGGTAGAGCCGGTTTATCGAGATCTTATTTCACAGTTACTGCTAGAGGGGAGCCAGGATTCCTTCAAAAAAGCTCGTGTGGTTTTAGAAAACCTACAAGTAGCAGAATTAGACAATTTCTTTCGAGAAGCTTGTATAGATCTAGAGAGTGACAGCATTGATCAAATTGATCCCAACGCTACGGTGATCTACGCCATCATGTTAGATGATCGACTAGCGGTGATTTATTCTCAGTCAGATCAATCGTTGCAAGTTTACGAAACCCAGATTGAAGCGGCTACCTTGAATGCCACCCTACGATCTTTTCTGGCTAGCTTGCATCCATCGACTGATCGTCGACAACAGTTAGCCTATGCTCAAACCCTATACGATTGGTTAATACGTCCGGCGGAAGAGGCTGGTCTGCTCAAGCCGGATCAAACCTTGGTATTTGTGCTAGATGGCCTACTGCGCAATTTACCCATGGCCGCACTTCACGATGGCCAGCGGTATCTAATTGAAAAATATGCTGTCGCCCTA
>CALHGI010000478.1 GCA_938029995.1 uncultured cyanobacterium
ACCGAACACTTGATGCATACCTCTATACATATGAGTGCTGCAGCTATATATATAGAGGCAAATTGCAAGGAACCGGCTTTATCCATGGCTACCACCAGAAATCATCGCCCCTCAGGATGCTCTGTGTATGGGCATAATTCCACCTCTCCAAGTTAGAACTCAACAAAATTCCTTCAAGCATCCGTTTCACCTCCCCTAATACACCAGACCCATCAACGCCAATGACATTAGCAATCCGCCAATTTATAATCCCGCCATCCAACGACAAACCTAGTCCACGCCTAAGCCTTTAAGATGGACAAGTGTCACTGCTGACGCATACAAAAACTGCCTCACTCGGAGTAACATCGTGCTGCTGTCAAAAGGGTTTGAAGTCGAAATATATACTGGCCGCACCGATGGCGAAATCATCGGCCTAGCGGATCAAATTACCCAATCCGTTAGCGGATTTGTCCGAGAACCAGACAGTCGCAATGTTGAATACACCACACCTCCACTACAGCAATACGAACAGTTGCTGTGCGAACTCGTTACACCTCGCCGCCGATTAAGAAAATTCCTACACAACCTTGACCCCAGCTATACCCTTATTCCGGGAAGCACTCTATCAACGGGCAATAGCAAAATTTTCCATCGCTCTGATCCGAACAATCCTTACCACGCTTACATTGAGAATACCTACGGCACCGATGTCGTTACCGCCAGCATCCATATCAATCTTGGCATTAGCGATCCAGAAATGCTGATGCGAGCTTGCCGACTCATTAGGGCTGAAGCGCCACTGATTCTAGCCCTAAGCGCATCTTCCCCGTTTCTAGATCATCGCATTACCGGCTATCACTCCACCCGGTGGCATGTCTTTCCCCAAACCCCTCAACACGTACCCCTATTTGAGAGCCATGATCACTTCATTAAATGGACAGAAGCCCAACTTCAGTTAGGCACCATGCAAAATGTTCGCCATCTCTGGAGCTCCGTACGTCCCAACGGAGACCATCGTCCCTACAATCTCAATCGGATTGAAATTCGCATTTCAGACCTAGTGACCGATCCAATCCATCTATTAGCCATTACAGCCCTTATAGAATCTCGCCTGCTTCAGCTCCAACAAGACCCAAACCTAGACCCTCTCATCTCCAGTCAGCTCCCCAACCATAGTCGCCATGACGATCTGCTAGAAATTATTACTCACAACGAACAACAAGCAGCGAAAGAAAGCCTCAACGCAAAGCTAAACCACTGGAAAAATGGCAAACCCATCAAGGCGGCCGATTGGATCACCCAAATCTACGATGAAGTTCTACCCATAGCCAAAGCCCAGGGGATTGCCTGCTTCCTCACACCCATCAAACAAATTGTGCGCGAAGGGAATCAGGCCCAAAACTGGTTAAAACAGATGGAATCAGGCATGAACGTATCACACGCAATTGCCCAAACCATTGAAGTGATGGAACGCCAAGAAAAAGCCATCCAAAGCGACCTATGCCTGCCTGTCTAAAACAGCAAGTCCTTGTGTCTCATCGTCTCAACCATCTAAAACATGAGATAGAACAGCAAGTTTGTATTTCATCCCAGAGTTTTATAGCCACATGAGCCGATTCTCCAGTCAGGAAACTTAAAAACTGCCCCAAGCCCAGAATTCAGATCGATTGATTAGCAACGCCTATATAAAAACGACCCATAATAGGCCTCATACTCCTCTTCCGGACCATTCAGCCCAGGTAATCCCACTATCCCTAATTCTGTCAATGCCCAAAATTGCCCTTATCCATCCAGAAATACCCCCTAATACAGGGAATATCGCCCGCACCTGTGCAGCCACCGCCACCGAACTGCACCTTGTAGAACCCCTAGGATTTGAACTCAGTGACCGATACCTCAAGAGAGCGGGCTTAGACTATTGGCCCCATGTCAACCTACAGGTCCACCCATGCCTAGAAAGCTTCTGTCAATATAGGCACTCCATGGGTGGCAGACTCATAGGATTCACCGCCAAAAGCACATATAGCTATATAGAGATTAAGTATAAAGAGGATGATTGGCTCTTATTTGGTAGCGAGAGTCAAGGACTTCCTAAAGAGATGCTAGAGGCTTGTGACTATAGGGCAAAAATACCCATGCCCCATAGCAGCGTCCGCAGTCTTAATTTGTCGGTATGTGCAGCAGTTGGGTTATTTGAAGCCCTCCGACAAACCGGCCACTTGGCCTCATCTCCTGAACCGTAACTCCCCAAGAAACAATTCGATCAGCCATCATATCGGCCTTGACTCCACCAGACTATAGGTCTATGAACCTATAGATATATAGAGACAAGCCCAAACATCTGTACCGCCCCCCATAAAACTGGCTATGTGCCCCGCAGCACACAGCCATGGCCAAACCAGGCCTGCTATGGTCTGATTCTGAGCCCCAAACAGCGCAGCTTCGTCCGTATACCACGTATCAAGACAGTCACCTAAGATACAAACAACCCACTACTGCGATAAAAATTTTCTATAACGTCCTAGCCCAATAAACGTTGCCATGGCGATCAAATGCGTGAAATAACTGGGCAGCCTAGGAAAGCAGGGTTTCTAGAGTAAATAGGGCAGCAAGTTAAAAGCATCCCAAAAAAAGCTTCAATTCTCCCCAAAACGCTATTTGCAACTATGGAAGAGAAACAGCTTAAACAGCCGCCAACATTAGGATTCAAAAGATTAGAGATGGCGACATTAACCCGTTCTCAAAATAAAAATCCACAGCAAATTCAATTTCATGTTGATTTTAGAGAATCTAATGGAACTTGTTTTATCCAGGATTGATCTTTTGATTAAGTCGTGTAAACTTGCCTAAGTTGGGTAAGAAGGGTGTTAGTCTGACGCAAGACATTTTTTGCTTAATGCTGATCCCCTCTCATCTACCTGATTCAACAACTTGTAGTCGACGACCCGCTAGCGGTCAGCTGCATAGGGACAAGTTGGTTTCGAACAGTTGAACGCCGGTTATTTAGGAGGTTATTCCTTGAAACGTGCAAATTCTCAGGAGCCCAAGTCTGAAACAAGTCATTCATGTTTTTCAAACATGACGACTGTTACCGAGCAAGTTCCGTCTGGAAATACTGGTAGCTCGAAGTCTGCCGCTATGCTAGGGCTTGCACTCTCCTTTGGTGCATCTGGAGTTTTATTCGCAGATAGTGAAGCAGCCGCAGCGGTTGGGTCATTTGTTGATACGACATCCGCAGCTTCAAGCGAATCTTCCCAGCTCCCATCCGTGCTGAATACTCAGCAGGATAATGCTTCATTCCCTAGTCAGGGTTTAGCCAAGTACCATACGGTTGAACATGGCGATAGCCTTTGGCAAATTGCCCAAGAGCATCGCGTTGAAATTCAGGACATCAAAACTGCAAATCGTATCTCTCCTGATGCGCCCTTGCAGGTGGGCCAGGTTATTAAGGTTCCTAACGAAGAATCGGCCCAACCAACTTTGGTTTCCTTACTTCCAGGAGTACAGAGTACTTCAAGTAACGAAGCTGAAAAGCCAAGTCTGGAAACATTGGTTGCAGGTATTCCGACAGAGAGCGGAATTGCTACCATCGAAGATTTTGAACAAACTACAGCCCCCGCAGCTGTTGAAGAGCCCGTCGTCGTAGCGACCGAAGAGCTAACGGGTGATGTATCCCTACGTTCTGCTGGTCTTGTATCGCAGTCAGATGGATTCCAAACCGACCTCAAGCAGTTAGCTTCAAACCATCACCTTTCTGATGCTCAGCTCAGCGAAGTGGTCGAAGCTGACGTGGTTTCTAACCCCATAGAGCAAGCTGATGCAGTAGAAGCTGCCAAAGTCGAGGCCTTGGATGCTGTGCAGGCGGAGCTAGAGGTTGAGGCTTCTAATGCTCCAGAGCCTTCCGAATCCATAGATGTCCTTGATACGACAGACCCAGCTTATGAGGTCCGTGAGGGTGACACAATTGAGAACATTGCTATTGCCTTAGGGACTACGGCTGAGGAAATGGCAACTGCGAATGAGCTGGAGGACCCCGATTTCATCGTTGAGGGTGACACTCTTGTTCTGCCGGAAGATGTCGTCAAGGAGATAGCGGTCGAGGAAGCTGCGGTTTCCATCGCCCAAGCTGCGCCTGAGTTGGCTGCATCCACTTCACTGAATAGTTTTGCTGGAACGCGGTTAAGCCGCCTGCAGTCAACTATTGAGAACCCTATTGATGCTTCTCAAACTCTGCAAAGATTACGCAGTGTTCAAGAAAACATCGAAGCCAATACGGCTACCGCTGAAACTGAGGCTGATGAGGTCGTAGTTGAAGAACCTTACACTGCGAACATACTCGCCAACGTCAATTCTGTTCAGCAGACTACACCGTCTCCAGAAGCGGATGACCGTCTTGCCTTCAGACCAGAAGTTACGGCTACTGAAACGGTTGTCGTAAATCCTGAGTTTGCGGGTGAAACGCTTGAAGCGCGAGCGCTATCATCCGATGAACTGCCCCAGAGCAATGAATTGTTGGCTGCGGCACCGCTGGATCCAAGCGTTTACGTTTCTTCTCCCGCTCCATCAGCCGGGCAGGTTGTTTCTCCGGAAATGCCTATCTTGCCATCAGCTGATGAGTACTTACCAGAGGCTCCTGACTATTTCAATGGCTACATATGGCCCACCCATGGCACCCTAACCTCTGGTTATGGATGGCGCTGGGGTCGTATGCACCGTGGAATTGATGTAGCTGGTCCTGTGGGCACTCCAATTGTTGCAGCAGCTCCTGGTGTAGTTGAGAGGGCAGGTTGGAACTCAGGTGGATATGGCAATCTGGTCGAAGTTAGACACGCTGATGGCAGCATGACCCGCTATGCCCACAACAGTCGCATAATGGTGAGCTCTGGCCAGCGAGTTGCTCAAGGCCAGCATATCGCTGATATGGGTAGCACTGGTTATAGCACTGGACCACACCTACACTTTGAGGTTCACGTACCTAGCAGAGGTACCGTGAATCCCATGGCAATTCTTCCTGGGCGTTAAGTCCATCGAGTCATTGCTTTAAAAAAAGAGCTAATTGCCCATGGGCAATTAGCTCTTTTTTTGGATGGGTTCACTGACCTTTGACTAGCTCTAAACTGTTGACCATGCCCCAGCAGAAAGCCACTACTACTTCGATCATTTTTTACTATGTAGTTGCTTGACATTTCGTGATAAGTTTAAATAGTTGCTGAATGTAAAGCAGCATCAACTGGCTCAGTAGCTCAGTGGTAGAGCAGGGGACTCATAAGCCCTTGGTCACGGGTTCAAATCACGTCTGAGCCATTTTTATATTTGCGATATCGCGTTACTCCATGGACTGTGCTAATTTGATTAGCAGCCTAAGCGGTTTATAGTTTCGATGTAGGGCGTATATGTGAGCTTAAGGTTAGGTTTTCCTCTGTTGTCAGGGGGATATACCTAGTTTAGGCAGTAACACTAACCGGCCTCTGAATAGGCGTCAGACATCGGGCTACATCGTTTGGAAATAGATTACTAAATTTGTGTGGGAGACGAACGGATGAGTAACCCAGCGGAAGGATATCTACGTGTCGGTCAGCCTGCTCCTGACTTCACGGCCACTGCCGTAGTTGATCAAGAGTTTAAAACTATCAAGCTATCTGACTACCGTGGCCAGTACGTTGTTTTATTTTTCTATCCCTTAGACTTTACGTTTGTCTGTCCGACTGAAATTACGGCCTTTAGCGATCGGTATAGTGAGTTTACCGCCCTCAATACTGAGGTACTTGGTGTTTCAGTGGATAGCGAGTTTTCCCACCTAGCTTGGATTCAGACCGATCGTAAATTGGGTGGTTTGGGGGACTTATCCTATCCCCTTGTATCTGATATCAAAAAGGAAATTAGCTCTGCCTACAATGTGCTGGAACCTGAAGCGGGTGTAGCGCTGCGTGGTTTATTTCTGATTGACAAGGATGGAACAGTGCAGCATGCAACTGTCAATAACCTGTCGTTTGGTCGTAGCGTTGATGAAACCCTACGTGTATTGCAGGCCGTGCAGCATGTTCAATCTCATCCAGATGAAGTCTGTCCAGCTGGTTGGACCCCCGGGGATAAAACCATGAATCCTGATCCTGTTAAGTCGAAGGAATTTTTTGCCTCCATCTAGGCGCTGTGCGATCACCGTGCCCCCTCGCACCTATTTGATTTCTGTTCAATTCAAATGTTAAGTGCCAATGACCGCAGCTTTTAAGCTGACCTCCATGGACTTTCGAGGGGTCATTAGTAAACGATTTGCTAAAAATTTTGTTCCCCTACCTGCGCTCACTAAATTTCGGGTGGGCCAAACTGTACCTGATTTTCAGTTGCCTGTCGTAGGGCAAAGGGCACCGATTAAATTGTCGCAATACCGCCATAAGGCAGTGGTTGTGATCATATTTGCTCGCATCTTCACAGAAAAGCAGTATTGCCCTTTCTGTTACCCCCACCTTTTATCCATCACGGAAACGTACAGGCAGTTTGAACAACGGGGGGCCGAAGTACTCATGATTACGAGTACGACTATGGCGCAAAGTAAGCTCATCCAGCGAGACTTAGGCCTAGTGATGCCACTACTGGTCGATCCTAGCTGTGCCAGTTTTCGTCAATATGGTACAGGTCAAGCCTTGGGGGCTCCACTCCCGGCACAATTTGTCATCGATCGAACTGGCAAACTAGCTTTTCAGCATTTATTTTCCTTTGCCCACACAAACGCTAGCTCAGAGCGATTACTGTGGGCTGTGCACAATGCTGGCCGTTAGATAGGTTTTGACAAAATCAACGGAGAGGGAGGGATTCGAACCCTCGATAGGATTTACACCCTATAACTCCTTAGCAGGGAGCCGCT
>CALHGI010000479.1 GCA_938029995.1 uncultured cyanobacterium
CTGGAGAGACACCAACACCCGCAGCACCAACAGGGCCAAAATAGCCACCACCATGCCCGCTGCGGTGGTAATCAGAGCTTCACCAATACCGGCGGCCGCCTTACTGGCTCCTGCTCCGCCACCACTACCGCCAATGTCCAAACTATAAAAGGTGGCAATCAGCCCCGTCACCGTCCCCAACAAACCCAGCAGGGGAGAAATGGCAACGATGGTCTCCAATAGCTTTTCGCCCTTGCGCATTTTGACAAACTCTCGATCCGCTGCCGTTTCCATCGCCAGGCGAAAGGTTTCGGGAGAAGCATTGCGCAACCGCAGGGGAGCAAACAGAAACCGGCCAATGGGGGTGTCACTGTGCTGGTTTGCGATCGCAGCCGCCTCATTCAAATCCCGAGGTGCCGCAGCCAACACATCACTCACAATTTTGCCCTCCCGCCGCAGCAAGTCGGACCAAAACCGGGTGCGCTCTAGGGCACAGGAAATGGTTAGCACCGAGGCCCCCACAATGGGCACCATCACCGGCCCCCCCTTCGCTAAAAAGTCAAATACAGTTGCCATGGCCTATCTCCTCAGAAACGTGGGTGGATAATGGATGGTGGGACCGATGCCCGATACCCGGACGCTGCTTCACTGGCGATCGCCTCCATCCTCCTCTTCTTCTTCCTCGGCCCCCAAACCAACGGTGGCGTCAGGGCCAGATGGGGAGCCAGACGGGGAGCCATCTGGGGAACCAGATTCGGCGGTGGCATCAGACACATTGGGGTCAGACGCCTGGATGGCACCAGACTGGCCCGCCCCAGGTGTGGGTGTTCCAGCCGCCCCGGCCACTCCGGCCCCAGGGACATTGCCAATCACCACCTCCTGCCATTCCAGATCACCCGTCCCGGTCACCCTTACTAGCACCGACTCCACCCGGCCAGCGGCCACAGTGCCAGGTCCCACCACGTCACATTCAAACGCATCACCCCGCTTACTAACCCGATAGGTATCGCGGCAGTCAATGGCCAAGCGTTTACCCACGGCGGCCTGCGTCTCATCCTGGATGGTCTCTTCAAGGGCAGCCAAGTTAATCAGCACCTTAGAGCTTGGCACATCCCAACTCAGGGTGCCTTGGTCATCCTGCTGAATGACGTTGATGGTGAACTCCCCCCCATCGGGCAGCTGCCCCACACAGCGAAAATATGCCTCGGCCTGCTTCTGCACTCGATTGGGACAAATAACTGACTTTAGGGACAGCCGCCGCCCCTGGCGCTCAATATCGTTCTGAATGGTGGCCTCAACGCGAGACATATTTAGATTTTGCGAGCAACTTCCTAGGAAAAATACCCCCAGCAGTGCCCCCACTCGAACGATGGCGACCATGTTGCGATGACCAAAAAAGTTAATCAAGATTCACTATAACGGGGAGGTTTAGGGACAGGGTAAAGGATGGGTTAAGGGACCCTAGGGTTGGGGGCAACCCTGACCAAATCTCAAAAATTTCGCCTACGCTGCCATGGGGCCCAGGGCAGCCTCACCCCTTGAGCTGCCGCACCAAATGCTGCAATTCTGGCAAAATCAGGGCGTCCATGGCCAGGGCGACCCCATTGCTCGAACCGGGAAGTAAAAATATCAGGGTAGATTGATATACCCCAGCGGTGGCCCTAGAGGCGATGGCCCTAGACCCAATTTCAGCATAGCTAAGCTGTCGAAAAATTTCGCCAAAGCCGGGGATTTCTTTTTCCAATAGCGTTGCGATCGCATCGTAGGTGGTATCCCTCGGCGCAATGCCAGTGCCGCCATTGCAAATGATCACATCCACCGTCGGTGCCAACCGTTGCACCAAACTAGCAATCTGATCCGGCTCGTCTTTGACTAATCGATAAACCTCTAACCGATGCCCCGCACCACGCAGCTTAGACTTAATCAGTCGTCCACTCCGATCAGATTCCACCGTGCGCGTATCACTGACGGTAATCACACCGCAAGCAGCGGCCAGGGAACCATGATCGGGATGGGGGGAAGGCATAGGTAAAATAGCGAGTTTTGAGCTAGGGTACCTGAAAACCCATCTGCCGAGGAATCAGCCCCCCAAATAGCTCAAAACAGACATCAAATTGTTACGAGAGACCATCTAGGCGTCAGCGCTCAAAGGCCAGCCCGAGCATGGCAGCATGACGCCCATTGCCCCAAGGCATCCCTAGCAGAATGTCCCCCGCCTAGGTCAGCCCCTAGCCATTAATTCTTAGTCAGGCCTAGTCCTTTTTCCTCGGCATAGCGATTCATAAACCGCATAAACCGATCCCACTCACCGACGCTCTTCATCAGCAGGCGGGCTTCTAAAGCAGCGGGCGCGCCGTTAATAAACTTGGCATTCACTTCCCGACTCACGATTTCGCCTTCTTCATCCACCAAATAGAGGCCAGTTACCTCAAACCCTTCTTCCATCAGGGCCTTGGGCTCATCAAAGTAAAATGTGGCAGTGCCGTCGGAACCATCCTTGGCACGGGTAAGCCGCACATCTGGAATTACTTCCTCAGCCACACCCCGAGCAAATTGGATTTCTGCCATTGCACTGTCCTCTAAATTAAATGGTGTTTATGAAACGTTTGTAACAAAGCGTTAAGTTTACATCATCCCATCATATGGGTGTTGTTTAAAACACTATTGGGCAAATTCTTGCAGGCCAAGCCTTACGGTCAAAGTCTGCCCCTGCCCCTAGTCTTCCCGTCACACCACCCGATAGGGGGAGGCGAGGGGCGGCATCCGCTTCCGCAATACCAACCCTTGGTACACCATGGCGGCCACTTCCCCCCAGGTGGCCATTTGGTTCGGGGTCAGGTGATCTAAGCGGGGGTAGTTAAAAACAAGGCCAAGCTTAGTGGCGGTTGCGATCGCACCCACCGCATAGCGGGGCACCTGGGACTGGTCTTGATAGCGGGCCAGCGCCCCAGCCGTATTTTTGCTGGTCAGCTTCAAACCGCTCACCAGGGCCAGCAACACCTGGATTTTTAGAATCGGCTGCTCTGGGGCAAAGGTGTAATCGGGAAACCCAGATAGAAACTTGGCTCGGTAGGCCCTTTGAATCGCCTCCGCAGCCCAATGGGAAGAGGCCACATCCCGAAAGGCCACCGGATAACGCTGGGCTTTTGGATCAAAGGCCCGCACCACCAAATTGGCAAACTGGGCTCGGGTCATGGGAGACTCGGGGGACGCGGACATCTCCAACAGGTTTTGGGCCATCAGGGGCTGCCAAAAGTCTACGGCCCAATGGGGGGCGGTCCCAGTCCCGGCCCTTGCCCCATGGGCCCCCGTCGTATTTCCCTTGGCCGCCACGCCATTATTCACCACGGCCCTAGCGGGCGGCACAATGTAGGGGGACGTCAGGGGCTGCATCCGCCCCAGGGTGACCAAACATTGATACACCAACGCCGCCGTCTCAGACCGGGTAATGGGCTGCATCGGTCGCAACTCCGCCACATTCGGATAGTTCACCACAATGCCCCGGCGCGTGGCCATGGCCACCTCCTCCACCGCATAGGGGGGCACCTGGGCCCGATCGTCATACACACCAATCTCGGCCGCTTGGCCCTCCCCCAGGTTTAAACCATTGAGCAGGGCAACCAGGGCTTGGGCCCGGGTCATGGGGTCGTTGGGTCGAAAGGTCTGATCGGGAAATCCAGCAATAAACCCCTGGGCCTGGGCCTGGTAGATTACCCCCCGAGCCCAGAAGCCAGAGGCCACGTCGAGAAACGGCTTAAACCGACGACTAGCCCCGCCGGTGGCAGGAAATGTGGCCATGGCTAGGGCGGCAAACTGGGCCCGGGTCACCAAAACGTCGGGCCGAAATGAACCATCAATAAATCCTTTAATCAAATCCGCCTCGGCCATGGCGTCAATAAAGGGGGCGGCCCAATGCCCCACCACATCGCGAAAGCGACTGTTTAAGTTCAGCGGGGGGGGGGCCGGTTCGTCGGGGGCTGGGGGAGCCGGTGTGGGCTTTACCCGACCCAATAGCATAGGGGGCACCGCCACCGGGTCCGGCAGCCCACTGGCCACATAGCGAATGTCCCCCTGGGCCCGGTTGGGGTTAATGTCATTCCCCGCCGTGGAAATGGCTTGGCGACTCTCGTTGCGCAAGTCCCACTGGCCGTTGTCTTTAAACTGGTTGCCTCCCAGGTCCTGGCTTTGGCCCACATCGGGCTGGGCCGTATCTTGCACCCACAGGCCGATGGTCTGGTTGCGCAGGATACGATTGTTCCGCAACACCGGCTTGGCTGAGCGAGATAGGACAATGCCCGCCTTGTTTTCGACCACCTGATTGTCAATTAATAGGGGGGCGGATTGATCGCTAATGGCAATGCCATAGCCCGTGCGGGTAAAGCGGTTTTGCCGCACTTCTCCCTTGGAACGACGCACCATAAACAGGCCACTGGCCTGGTTGCCCGAAAATTCATTGGCCAGCAACACCGGCAGGGCATCACCGGTAACAAAGACACCGTCTCGTCCACAGTTTTTAAACTGGCAGCGGGTGAGGAGGGCCACCCCCTGCTCTAGCCACACCCCAATGCCCTGGTTCTGGGAATTGGTCACCGTCACATTGCGCAACTGGGCTCCATCTTCTAGCTGCAGGGCCACCGACTGCTGGCCAAAATCCTCAGTGGCCAGCAGTCCGCCCCCGCTCAGGGTGACCGTCCCCCCAATGCCCACCACCGTTACCCCCGAAGCCACGGTTAAGGGAAATGACTCGCCCCGGCCATAGGTGCCCGCCTCTAGCTGGATCGTGGTTCCGGCGCTAGCGCGTCCCAGGGCTTGGGTCAAGGTGTTGAACGGCGACTGACGCGTTCCCGTCCCCTGGGCCCTAGCACTATTGACATATAAAACAGAGGCAGTAGCTTGCACCATGGCAACTAGGCAGATGGATTGACCCACTTAGGGTAATGGGAAACGCAGGCGGGGTCACCTATGATTGATCATTCTGACTGAAAAATTTATCTTCAATAATGTAGCGGATGGTTTTTGAGGAGGGAATTTTTCGAAATTCTACCGGTCAAAAAGTGTCTGACGTTATGCCCCCTGCCGCCCTACTCAGCCGCCATGCTCATTGGTATTGCCATAGCCAACGTTGCGATCGCACTGCTCTGCCTCATCCTGGCCGCCCGCATGCGCCGATTAAACCACCAAGTCATCCAGCTAAATCGAGATCTTAATCGTTGGACAGTACTATTAGAGAACACCCTGCCCCGGCAGGCCCTCACCCTCACCCAAAAGCGCACCGACCTGCAACGGTGGCAGCTCAATCACCTGCAATGGCAACTGCAACAACGTCGCATTGCGCAAATTGCCAAGTTCCTCAAACTCATGGTCCTATTTAGCCGACGTCGGTTTTTATAGCCCCATGGCCCCTCTGCCCCCGTTTAACCGTCCCATCGCCGTGGGCCTGCCCACCTCATGCCATGTCCCAAGACAACTCCGATAACTTCATCGGCGGCCTGCTAGCAGGCACAGCCATCGGCACCGTCATCGGTCTCCTGCTCGCCCCCCACAGCGGCCAAAAGACCCGCAAGGTGCTCAAAAAATCAGCGGACGCGGTCCCCGACCTCATCGAAGACCTCTCCAGCAGCGTACAATTCCACGCCGATAAGCTCTCCCACACCACCCTACAAAATTGGGACAGCACCCTAGATCGGCTCAAAGCAGCCCTCATCGCTGGTCAGGCCGCCACCCAGGAAGAACTAGCTCAAAACCCACCACCATCCCCCATCAGGACCCAAACTAGGATAGAGTCCCAGCGTGACTAATCCCGTGCTCTGGCTATGCCTATCCATTGTGTTACTAGCCCTAGGGCTAGCCCTATTGGTATGCGTCTCCATCCCGGCCCTACTGGGCTTAGCCCGGGCCACTCGCAGTGCCGAAAAGCTATTTGACACCCTTGACCGTGAGCTGCCCCGCACCCTAGAGGCCATGCGCAATACGGGCAATGAGCTGAGCGGCCTAGCCGATGACATGACCGACAGTGTCACCAGCGCCCGCAACATTGTCAAACAGGTGGACCATAGCCTCAGCGATGTGCGCCAACAGGCCTACCAAGCCAAGCGCACCACCCGCAGTGTGGCCGTCGGCTTCAGGGCCGCTTGGCGGGTCCTGACTAAACCCACCAAATCCCGGTCCAAACGGCCCCGCCCCGTTAAACCACCCGTTAAACCGCCGCCACCCAAGCCCGCCCCACCCTCCGCCCCACCAGAGCCAAACCCCATAGCGCCGACCACCGCCACAACAGCCGACCGCCGTTCGGACCGCAGCTCGGATGAGTCCCTAATCGCCGACGATTAACGACTGTTGATTGACGGAAACCTGTGTTCTTCTTTACATTAAAGATAGGTAAATAAGTGTAAACATCATGAGCTCACGCTTTAAAGATTGGTTGCAGGCTTCCCTGTTGGGAAGTTTGTTGGTTTGTTGTATTGCTTTCACCACAGGGGTTAGTGCTGCCCACGCGTACAACAATCCAGAACTGCTGCCAGATGAGCCCACCATGGTGATTGATCTAGCAAAAATTCTCACCAACTCCCAAGAAAACTATCTAAACGAGCATCTGCCCGAGTTTGAGGCCGAAACGGGCTGGAAGCTGCGAGTGCTCACTCAGTTTGATCAGACCCCCGGTCGGGCAGTCAAAGATTTTTGGGGATTAGACGATAAAAGCGTCATGGTGATTGCCGACCCACGCGGCGGCAACATTCTCAACTTTAGCGTCGGTGATTCGGTCTATCCACTCCTGCCCCGCGTCTTTTGGATTGAACTCCAAACCCGCTTTGGCAATCAATTCTTCGTTCGCGACAATGGTGAAGACCAATCCATCATGCGCTCCATTGCGTCCCTGGAGACGTGCCTAGAGCGGGGTGGTTGTTCCGTGGTGCCCGGACTTCCTAGGGAGCAATGGATTCTAACCTTGATTACATCCATCCTAGGGGGCGTCATTTGTGGATTTGCAGCCCATCCCCGTAAAGAGGGCCAGATATTTTCCTGGCAGTGGATGCTGATTTTCTCTCCCCTGTGGGGCATGTTGTTCATTGCCTTTGGCATTGGTCCCGTAGTCACTAGAACCCAGGACTGGCTACCGCTCACCCGCAACATTGCTGGGTTTCTCATTGGTGCCCTGGTGGCCTTCCTTAGCCCGGCCTTTGTTAACTCATCGGCCAACGGCGAAGCCTAGTGGTCTGTCAGGACTAGGACTTAGGATGGGGCTAGTGAAGAGTAAAGGGTGAAGAGTAGCTCTTTACTTTTCATTAGGACTCATCCCAATCTTTAGCGTTAACGCTGGCTCAGGGCGTCCTAGGTTGAGGGCGCCTGATTTTTTTCTGGCTTGGGGAAACGGGCCCCGGCCCAAGGACCTGGGGGACTTTTGGGCAGATCAAACATAGACTGCTGCTGATCGTAAATCACCAATCCTCGGGCCTGGTAGTTTTTTAGGGCATGGGGACCGTCAATGGAGTTGGTGTGAACCCACACCCGTTGTGAGGTTAGCTCCCAGGCGGTGGTGAGGGCCTGGGTGAGCAGGTAGCCCCCATGGCCCTGGCCAATAAACTGGGGCAACAGGCCAAAGTATTCGATTTTTGCACTGTCATCGGGCTGCTGCGATAGCTCAAAGTATCCGGCGGGAACACCTTGCACATAGCCCACCCAAATGCGGACGGTGTCCTGGCTGATGTAGTCCAGCC
>CALHGI010000480.1 GCA_938029995.1 uncultured cyanobacterium
GGACACCGATGTTTTGGCAGTGGCGAATGCGGAGTTGTTGAGATCACAAGATGACAACTTTTTTCAGACCAAGACCATCGCCAATCACCCCATCACCATCAATACCCATGACGGACAGCGTCAGTTTCTGGGCAGCCGCACCTTGCTACAGACGGACAGTGGTCCCATCCTAATTAACACGCTCCAAGACATCAGCGAACTGGTCCAGATTCGCCATACCAACAGAGTGCTGTGTCAAAAATTAGATGACTGCAACAGCGCCCTCGATAAACTCTCTGAGTTTGAAGCCACCCTAAAACGCATTACCGACCGGGTACGGGACAGCCTAGACGAAAAACAAATCCTTCAGACAGCGGTCCAGGAATTAACGGAAGCCCTGGACGTCAGAGGGTCAAATACCTCCCTCTATGACCTGGAGCAGGGCACATCCACTATTTATTACGAATACACCACCCTGCCATCGGACCGGGGACGGGTCTCCCAAATGGAATCGTTTCCCGAGGTCTATCACCAGTTGCTCGAAGGCCAGTACTTTCAGTTTTGTTCCATTGCCCCTAACCCCGTACGGGGACTGGTGTCCATGTTGGCCTGTGCAATTTTTGATGACCGGGGTATTTTGGGTGATTTGTGGCTAATTAACGACAAGGAGCATGGCTTTAGCGATGATGAGATCCGATTGGTGCAGCAGGTGGCCAACCAGTGCGCCATTGCTATTCGCCAGGCTCGTCTCTACCAAGAATCCCAGTCCCAAGTACGGGAACTTGAACAGGTCAATAACCTCAAGGATGACTTCCTGAGCACCGTTTCCCACGAACTACGCACCCCTGTCACCAGTATGCGCGTGGCCCTGCAATTGCTGGGGGTCACCTTGAATCAAGAATTGGGTTTAGAGCAGGAACTGGCAAAGCCCGGTGCAGAGCAAGGCCGCATCGCCCGCTACTATCGAATTCTCAAAGAAGAGTGTGAGCGGGAAATTAGTTTGATTAACGACCTGCTCGATCTACAGCGCCTGGATGTGGGCAACCATGAACTGGCTATCCAACCCATCAATCTTGATGAATGGCTACCAGCCTTGGTCAATAGTTTTGAAGAACGGGCCACTAGTCGACAGCAGCAGCTGAAAGTGACCATAGCGCCAGATACCCATGGATTGAAATCAGATCTGTCGAGCTTAGATCGGATCTGGGCAGAGCTGTTGAACAATGCTTGTAAATATACGCCCCCAGGGGGGGAAATCATGCTTTCGGTCAAACCGGGAGATGCCAACACCTTAAAATTTGACCTGGTGAATACGGGGGTGGAAATTCCCCCTGGGGAGCTGCCACGTATTTTTGATAAGTTTTACCGGGTGCCCAGTGCAGATCCCTGGAAGCAGGGGGGGACCGGGCTGGGACTGGCTCTGGTGCAAAAGCTGGTGAGCCACATTGACGGGGCGATTCAGGTTACGAGTGGGGATAAGCAGACATGCTTTACCATTGAGTTACCATTGTCGCCAACTTAGATGTGGGCTTTAGATATGGGCTTTTAGCCCTGGGCCCTGGGTTAAACGATCCGGTCTAGGTGGGACGTGGGACGAGTTCGTGTCAGGTCATGCCGGGAGGCGATTGTGGTGACAACCCAGACAGAATCAACAATAGAGAGCTATGACGGCCAGTTTGGCACGTTTGTGATTACCCCCGACGATCGACGCGAGGTGGTGATTTACCGCATTGGGCTGGGGATAGCGGCCTTCAGTTTTGCCTTGGGGGCCAGTATTTTGATGCTGGCAGGCTCCTCCAGTGGACCTAGCTATGGCCTCCTATGGGCCGTTTCGGGCCTATATGGGCTGATGTGGCTAGGCTTGGGGGTAAGTCTTTGGTTCATTCACATTTATCTGCGGCCGTTGCACCTGGCACTACAGCTGTTTTGGTTAGTGGGGGGCTTGGCTAGTCTAGGGATTGCGATCGCATTTCCTGGCCCCCTGGCCCTAACGGTCTATCAGCAGCCCCTATCGATTTTGGGAATTGGTTTTACCTTTGCCGCCCTCACCGGCATCTTCTTTAAGGAAGCCTTTTGCTTCAATCGATTCGAGACCAAGATCCTCACGTTGCTGGTGCCCGCCCTGCTGTTAACCCATATGCTCGGAGCCATGCCCGTACAGTTGGGGCAACAGCTACTCGTCGTTTGGGCCGTTTTATTTACGGTCTTTGCCCTACGCAAAATGGTCCAGCCCATTCCCCCTGACATTGGGGATAAAAGCGTTTTTGAATACCTCAAGCAACAGCGCCAGGCCAACGCCTAAGCCGATCTAGATTTACCCCGAACCCGACCTCTGTGCCATCGTCTTTTTTAAAACCTGTGGGCATTCTAAAACCGTTGGACTGACGGGGAATCCAGGTTGGAACGGGCATATTGGCTGGCTTGGTCACAGGTTAAAGATGTGGGACCGATCACCATCAAGCGTTTGCATGAGCGCTTTGGGTCCCTAGCACTGGCGTGGCAGGCCACACCCGCCGATTTACTCACCGTGGATGGGATTGGCCTAGTAACAGCGGATCGGATTGGGGGATTGAGATCGCAGATTAACCCCGAACAACGCCTCCAGCAGCACGAAGCCCAATACCCCCATTTTTGGACCCCAGCCGACCCAGAGTATCCCAAACTCCTCTGGGAAATTCCAGACCCTCCACCGCTCCTGTACTACCGAGGCCCATTACGCCCAAACCAGACTCCCACCATAACCGTGGGCATAGTGGGCACTCGCCGTCCCAGCCCCTACGGTCGACGCTGGACCCAGCGCCTAAGCCGTCGCCTCAGCCAGCAGCAATTCACCATTGTGTCAGGCATGGCAACTGGTGTTGACACCCATGCCCACCAAAGTTGCCTAGACCAAGGTGGCCAAACCATTGCCGTATTAGGCACAGGTGTGGATGTGGTCTATCCCCACAGCAACGCGAACCTCTATCAACGCATTGTAGAAACTGGGTTAATTTTGAGCGAATACCCCGATGGGACGCCGCCAGAACGGGGCCATTTTCCCCGGCGCAACCGCATCATCGCCGGACTGAGCCATGCCACCTTAGTGACTGAGGCACCAGAACGATCCGGGGCCCTAATCACAGCCTATTTAGCCAATGACTATGGCCGCCATGTTTACGCCCTAACCGATGGATTAGACAACCCCACCGCCCGTGGTTGTTTAGTGCTGGTCAATACCGGAGCCGCCATTGTCATGGGCGAAGATCACCTGGTCACAGACCTACTGAATATCGGCATCGCTAATAACACGCCAGCCAAAGACGACAACATACACCCAGGGCCCCGGAATGGCACCGTAGACAGTCAACAGAATAGAGCTGACCACACACCAGAAAATATCCCTGGCACCCAGTCAGCAACGGAAACCGTGCAATTAGATGGGGACCTACAGCATATTTTTCAAATGATTCCCCATGAGCCCATCAACCTAGATAACTTAGTAAAAACCACCCAGTTAGACACAAGTGTCCTACTGAGTGGCTTATTACAATTAGAGTTGGCTGGCGTTATTGCCCAACTTCCCGGTGGCCAATATCAGCGCACCTAGGGAGGGAGCATACCGACAAACCCTATCCTAGTTGAGGGTTTCCGCGCCTGTATAGGTCACATCACATGCCGTATAGGCTAGGTCAGGAGCCTCTAATCGCTCCTCAAAGCGATCAAAGTTATCCACAAAAAATTCCACCACTAGGTTTCCTAGTTCAATCATGTCGCCATCCCTCAGCAGCTGACGCTTTTGAGGCGAAAGACGACGTCGATTTAAGTGGGTACCTGACTGACTGCCAACATCGGCAATAAAAAATCCAGACTCCGGAGTATGGCGAATCACTGCATGACAAGGATCAACAGTTGAATTTTCCACCGGTAAAGCGCAGCTGATGGATTGCCCCAACAGCCAACAAGCACCGGTATTAGTCAGGTTTAAAGTTTCAGAACTGCCCGTATTAGAGACTAAAAATACAGAAGAATTGGCAATGACAGCCTGGATGTAAAAAGGAGTAACTTGACAACGATCTTTAACTGTCAAGATGGAATCAACAATTGTATTCGCGGTATCAAAATCATTATTAACGTTATTAATCAATGCATCCCAAGGGAGTGATGGGGCCTCAATGCTAGAAGCATCAATAGGCGTCACGACTGGGTTGCTGAAACGGGAAGCTCTAAGCGTGGACATGGACAATGACGAAACAACTTAACAGCAATAGGCTATAAGTGCGGTCGATTGTCACCCTAATTCAGTAGATTCACAAACAAGCCTCTCAACAGGCTGAGACGAGCTTAATGGGTAGAAATAAAAGAGTTAAATGGGCATTAATTAAAAATTTGCTGCTCGCTCAGCGTGTTGTCCCCGTTGCTCACAACAGAACAAATCTGTTAGAGATGGAACTGACAACAGTTACTGAGATAGGACAAGTCCTTATGCATTAAGACTTACCCTAGGGCGTTCAGCAATTGGTTTTAGGTGGTAAACCTATCAGAGGTAGTGCGTCATTTATATCTGTATTTATTAAAGCTTGTCAGCTGGAGATCCGTAATTTGACCCATATCGTTTTATAGAAGCTTTAAAGGCTGTCAGTAAATTATTAAAGTCTCCCAAGATTCATGAACGATATCCTGAATCCGTAAGGCAGGACTGACCAGGGTTTCAGAGGGTTTCAAGATAGGCCATTGAGAACACATCTCAGCCCGGTACCATCGTCATGACGCCGCCCCAGTCTGCCGTACGTATTAAGTAACTGTTAAGCAGCTTCACATGCTTGAAATTTGTCTGCTGGAGGACTCCTGTTGTGACGAACGCGATTATGCGTGCTCAGCCACCCCTAGATTTTATTCCTGAACGATTTAGCCCCTGGGTCAGACGTTTGGTGCAGGGGGTACTGCCTGGGTGGGTACGTTGGCAAACTGATGTGGTGACCATAAAGGTCAACAATGCGGAGGTTCTGGCTCAACTATACGGAGATTTTCAGACAGGGAAAAATCGGTTTGTCATTGCGTTTC
>CALHGI010000481.1 GCA_938029995.1 uncultured cyanobacterium
CTTTACTCTTCATCAACACCCAACCCTAATTTTTAGCTTTGACGCTGCACTAGGGGCCTCTTTTAATTGGCTAATGGGCGTGAATGGGGTGGCTAGTGTTGTGCGCTTCAGCCTATGCCGCTGCCCGTTCGATATCGTGGACGAGGAAGTCGTGTGCCATTAAGGTATTGGGAAAAATGGCTTTGGCTTCCAATAGCAAATCCTTCAGCTGGATGGTGTTGCCTGGGGCATAGCGAGGGCTAAAGTGGGTGAGAATTAGCTGCTGAACCTGGGCTGCTAAGGCAACTTGTGCGGCCATGGTAGATGTGGAATGGAGACGTTGGTAGGCTAGCTCCGCATCCTGGTGGGCAAAGGTGGATTCGTGGATGAGCACGCTGGCTTGGTCTGAAAGTTCGATGGCGCGATCGCAAAACACAGTGTCGGTGCAGTACACCAGCTTTCTACCCTGGATTGTGTCACCACAGAGATCAGAGCCATTAATTACCCGACCGTCTGACAAGGTCACCGCTTCGCCTCGCTTTAGCTGCCCATAGATGGGGCCAGAGGGGATACCCAGGGCGGTTGCCCGTTTCACATCAAAATGTCCAATCCGATCCTTCTCCACAACGCGATAGCCAAAGGCGGTTACCCGATGCTCTAACCGCTGACAATAGACGCTAAACTCACCATCGTCCAATACCTTGCCCGGTTCTACCGTATGCACCTTAATGGGATAGGAAAAGTGGGTTTGAGAATAGCGACGACAGGCCTGTAAATACTCATTTAGTTTGGGTGGGCCATAGATATCAATCCGCGACACATTACCCGCCAACCCACAGCTTGCCAGCAGACCCATCAGGCCAAAAATATGGTCACCGTGCATATGGGTGACAAAAATGCGCCGAATCTGGCTAGACTTCAAATCACTTCTAAGAAACTGATGCTGGGTGCCCTCCCCACAGTCAAAAAGCCACACTTCGGCTCGTTGCGGTAAGCGTAGGGCGACGCTTGACACATTGCGTGCCCGAGTGGGCACACCGGAGCTCGTACCGAGAAATGTAATTTGCAAAGGACTATGGGGGGGAGTTGAAGAACAGGGCGTGGTCTAGCAAACCTCCCCATTATTATGCTCGACAAGGGTTCGGTTTGCCTGGGTGCTTGCTGGGGCTCTCGATCGATACAGCTCGAACATTGCATCCCTAGGGCGTGGTCTGCGTTTACCCATGGCGCTGATCTGCAAGGGGCCCTGGGGGAAAGCGCTGTCCGTTTAGGACAAAAGCAGGGGGTTTAAGGTGAAAGCGCTGACTGTCTGGGGAAAAAGCAGGGTTTTTACGGTCGACACATCAAGATTTCCTGACTTTCCGGCTTTTCCACTAATTTAATTTAATGGGTGAACTCGTTTACTGGCAGTCCTTAGGTGGTTACGCCGACATGCTTAACCAGAAACTCATCGCAATTTAGTGAAGATTCATCACAGAAAAAAGTGTACTGATTGTTACAATATCCTACGGAGATTGATTAGACGGTGCGAAACGCATTTTCAACCACCTCCAAATGAGAGATAAACGCAAAGTCAAAAGACTTTTAAAATCGGTTCCTACTTAGGGCCGATTTTTCTTTTGGCGAATGATTCTGCATTATTCTTTGTTTGACTATTGATACAAAGATCCGGTTTTGCTGGACTAGGGTTTGGGACGATGGTGATAGACCATGGCCTGCTGGAGGTAATTAATGAAGTGGTCGCTAGCATGATCGATCAGGGCTGGGCGAATCCGTTTCCGGTAGGTGCGGTTAAATGCCGTACCTTTAATCACATCCCGTTTGATTAATAAATAGGCCCGAATCCGTTCAGCGATGCGCGCGCGCACCTGTGTTCCGTTGACAATAAATCCCTTGGGGGCCAGCCGAGCACCAAACATATCCACCAGGTAACGCCTCACCGTATCCGAATAGTTAAACCAGCTGGCCTCTGAGATGGCAGAGCTGACGGATAGGGCCGGATTTTCATACAGTAATCGGCCCACCGCGAAGGCGACCAGATCGGATGCATAGTCCTGTTCGGATGCAAACTGGTTCATTAACTGAGTCAGGGCCTCGGGCTCATAGGTTTGGGAGCCATATTTATCGAGGTAGACTTCAATCGGTTGGGCCGTATCCCCAATGGCGGCGGTGTATTCGCGGCTATCGTAGCCCCTGCCTGTGAGGACTTTGGAAGAGAGCCACAGAACGCCATCACTGAGGGTGGACCGTAGATTGCCCCCCCAGGTTTGATCGGAGAGGGCGGCCATAAAGTGGGCAAAATCGATGCTTTGTCCCATGAGCACTACCGATTGGTCGTCCAGCTCTCCTTTCATAAATTTTGGGTTATTGCCAGCGACAATTTCCCAAAATTTGTTTGCATAGGAGGCGCGGGTATAGGCCCGTAAAGACCGTACTACTTCGATTGAGGATTCCTGGGGGCGTTGCTGCTGGTAATCGTCAATAAATCGCAGCATTTTGTCTAAATTTGCTGCCATTGGTCCACACTGCGCGGTTAACTATGAATGCTAGGTTAGCGTGAGACGGCTCAGGTTAGGGTAAGATTATGCATGCCTTTATGGCTAATTGACGAACCACTAGTCCCACGTGTCTAGCATGACTGACCATTGATTCCATAAACTGCGTATTTGGGTGCGTCGGGATTCAAAGGTGGCCGCTACCCAAATTAGGGCAATGCCAAGCACAATACCCACGGCCCACAGCAGGCGGCCATCGGTGTTGGTGAAAATCATGATCGTTCGCAATATTTGCAGAATAAAGGTGAGGGTGCCTGTGTATAGGTAGGCCCTCACCTGCCTCCCTAGGCCTAGGCCAATAAACCCAAAGCTCATCAGCAAACTCAAGCCCATCATAAGTATTTGAGCGTTGGTTTCGGCTTGGAAAATGGCGGTTAACCCCACTAGTAGGGTGGCAAAACTGCGCAGCAGGTGGCGTTGGTTGCGGGCGGTACTCCCTTGCCAGTGGGGATCGATTTCGAGAATATACAGGGCTGACATTCCCACCATGGTGCTGAGCCAAAGCGGTGTTAGCCATTGTTGGGCCACGAGATAGCGCAGTAGGGCCCAGTTGAGGAGGCCCAGGCTCACATAGCTCAGGCGTACTGCCCGACACTGTTGGGCCATGGTGGCATAGAACGCTCCCACCAGTAGCAGACTTTGGGTTTTGAGTGTTGCTAGGCCCAGCATAAGAGCGAGTATGGGCCAACCCAATGCCATGCGCTGCCACGGGCGTAGCGGCCAACCCCAACGCTGCCAGGGCATCCTGTGGATGGCTAAACTCAGTCCGCAGGCCAGTAAGGGGCCCCAATGCCTTAGCAATGTGAAGTTGGGGAATAGCTGGCCTACGCCGTAGGGAATGGCGACGGTGGTGATGATGAGGCCGCTCCAGGTCCATTGGTGATAGCTATGGTGCTCAATGCTTAGGGGGATTTTGTTGGGGACAGGGCCGGATGTGGGAAACCATTGGTGATTTCCCCTTAGCCAGCCATAGAGGGATAGTAAGCTGGTTACCCCTAGCCAAAGTGCTGTACCTACTTGACTTTGACCGTTAACCATGGCCAGCGTTGCCAGGGTTAGGGCCAAGAGCCAATGGAGCAGGGAAGTCGTATTAATTTCAGGTTCTGTGAGGCGGCTGTGGCGCTGAATCCATCGACGGCATAGGAGATAGAGCATAGCGATCGCAACTCCCACCAGGGCCAAAATCGTTAAACCATCCCCCGGCTCACCCCCGCTTGCCTGGAGCATGCGATGGATCACCAGCTCATAGACACCTAGGGACAGCAGCCCCAATCCGCCATAGGCAAAGAGACGGAGCTCCGGTTTCCGTTGGCCAATGGCCAAGGTGACAAGACCCACCACCAGGGAAGAAACCCCCGCCATGGCGGTGAAGCTGCCCCCATGCACCAACCCGAGACCTACCACACCGTAGGCCAGGGGAATGTAATGCCAACTCGTCAGAATCGGGCGTTGTTTTCGCAAAGCCACCGTGCCCATGGCCTGGGCCGCCACCCCCAGGGCTACCAG
>CALHGI010000482.1 GCA_938029995.1 uncultured cyanobacterium
ATAGTCGTCAGCTGGTTCCTATGGCGGCTGTTGGTGACATACCTGGATAATCGGTCCATCCCCCTCCAGAGCGAGACTGGGCTGGGGGAAGAAGCCCAACCGACGCTATCGGTTGCGGCCTGGTTGCGCGAGGCAAAACGTTGGGAGCAAGAAGGCAACTGGCCAGCGGCCTGTCGGGCCCTATATATGGCTGCGTTACAACGGTTACACGACCGAAAAAGGGTGTCCCATTTGGAAAGTCGTACCGATGGTGAATACCTGCAAACCCTAGATCAGGTGGCCCAGCCACGCCCCTATCAGCTATTGATTCGCACCCATGAGCGAGCTGAATTTGGCGGCATTGAGCCCACGGAGGAAAACTTAAGGCGGTGCCAATATGCCTACCGGGAGATTGAACAGAAATGACCCTCCGGTGGCAACCTAATCGTTATATCTGGATGGGGCTGATTACCCTGGTCGTGTTGTGCTTTCTGTTGGTCATATTTGCACCTAGCAGCGGCATTAAAGTGCATGGTTCCACCTACAGCCGTGCCCCCGAAGGTTACCTAGGCTGGTATCAGTATATGGAGGAACAGGGCTCACCTGTGCAGCGCTGGCAGCGGCCTCCTAAAGAGTTATTAGCAGCGGCAGGGGAAGACGGCCCCCATACCCTTTTACAGATTTACTCTGGCCTAGTGTCCAAGGGCTTGGTGTTGTCTCCGGCCTGGGTAGATGACTGGCTGGCGGCTGGGAATAGCCTGGTGGTGCTGGGCATTAGTCAACCGGTTACAGAGGCCCAGTTTAAGACCCAACAAGCCAGTAACCAGGGGGATGTGGTGGTGATGACCCGCAGACGCCATCCCAACGAGTTTCAGCCCTTAGGAGACAGCTACGGGGCCGTAGTGTGGCGACAGAATCGAGAGTCAGGGACGGTGGTGCTGGCCACCACACCACACTTGGCGGCAAATGCCCACCAGTCCGATCCGGGTAACTATGCGTTCCTATCCAAACTGGTGACGGAGACCGGCGGCTCGATTTGGGTAGATGAGTTTTTGCATGGTTATAAAGCCCCTGATGTGATCGTGGAAGAGGCCATTGGCACCTGGACAGAGTATTTAGCTAAAACCCCCGTCATGGTCATGGTGATTCAGCTGGGACTGATGATGGGGGTGTTTATTTTGGCGCAAAATCGTCGGCTAGGAACCCGCAGGTTAGTGCCGTCCCCGGTGGTGGATAATAGCCAGGTTTATATTAATGCCCTGGCGGCGGTGTTACATAAGGCAGGTAGTACGGCCTTTATGGTAGATGCGATCGCAAAAGCCGAACGCATCAATCTACAAAAGGGACTGGGACTAACGGAGACAGATGATGCCTCGCTCCAACAGGCTTGGACCCAACGCACCGGGCAAGGGGCAGAGATATTAACACCGCTACTCAAACCCCCTCAAGCCAGCAAACCCATGTCAGACAGTCAGATCAATCAATGGCTAGTCAAGTTACACCAGGTGAGACAACACATAGCCAGGTTCAAAGGTAGACAACAACAACCATGAGTGAACTGCAAACACACATTAAAGCCATTGGGCAAACCCTGGAAACTGTCATTGTGGGACAGTCGGCCCTGGTGAATCAGCTACTGGTGTCTCTCTTAGCGGGGGGGCATGTGATTTTAGAAGGGGTGCCCGGCACTGGCAAAACCCTGATGGTTAAAGTAGTAGCCCGATTAATCCAGGCCGAGTTTTGTCGCATTCAACTCACCCCCGACATTTTGCCCTCAGATATTTTAGGCACCAACGTATTTGACTTAAATACCCGCGATTTCACCCTCAAAAAAGGTCCCGTCTTTACCCAGGTATTATTGGCCGATGAAGTCAATCGCACACCACCCAAAACCCAGGCAGCGTTGCTAGAAGCCATGGAGGAACAACAGGTCACCCTCGATGGCGTGAGACATCCCCTGCCCGATCTCTTTTGGGTCATCGCCACCCAAAATTCCCTCGAGTTTGAAGGCACCTATCCCTTGCCCGAAGCCCAATTAGATCGTTTTCTCTTTAAACTGGTGGTCGATTACCCAGCCCCCGAAGCCGAAAAACAAATGTTGCGCAATGCCCAGGCCGGGTTTGAGGCGAGACGGTTAAATATTAAAAATTTGCAGGCCCTGACCCAAGCCACAGATATTTTGAAAGCTCGACAAGACGTGAAAAAAATCACCGTCCAAGAGCCCGTCCTAGACTATATCTTGGCCCTAGTCCAGGCCACCCGAAAATCAGCAGATTTGTCCCTGGGGGCCTCTCCCCGGTCGGCCGTCAGTTGGCTTCAGGCAAGCAAAGCCCATGCCTGGCTAGCAGGCCAAACCTACGCCACCCCTGACAACGTCAAGGCGGTGGCTCGCCCCCTATTACGTCATCGATTAATTATGGGCCCCGAAGCCCAATTGGATGGTCTCACCACGGATGCGGTGATTGACGGCATCCTCAAGCGTACTGCTGTTCCCAGATAGGCAATGCCATGACTCCTACCTCACGTTTGTATGGGCTAATGGCCATGGGGGGCGCGGTGGCAGCCCTACTGCAGGGCGTTTCCCAAACCACGTCTCCGGCAATCATTTTGCTCGGCATGTTGGCCTTTGACGGTTTGCTGCTAGGGCTCATGTTATTGGATGGGGTACTGGTCAATCAGGCAAAACGGCCCACCGTCAAGCGAGAACCGCTCCATCGGTTCTCCATCGGTCGAGACAACAAGGTAACTATCACCATTGACACCAAAGCCACCCCCGCCCAATTACAAATCTACGATCGCTATCCCAACCCGTTGGGGGACATTGCCATGCCCCTGCGGGCAAACTGTGGGGCCAAGTCGCGATCGCAGGTAAGCTACACAGTCCACCCTCAACAGCGGGGAGAGTTCCAGTGGGGGGACCTAGAAGTGCGGCAGCGGGGGCCCCTGGGGTTGGCGTGGCGAGGGTGGCGCATTCCCCAATCACAATCGGTGGCCGTCTATCCAGATTTGGTTGGGTTAGAGGCCCTGTCAGTGCAGTTGGCCATTCAGTCAACGGGCACGGTACGCCAGCGCAAACGCATCGGCATTGGCACCGAGTTTGCAGAGTTGAGAGAATATGGCATTGGGGATGATCCTCGCCTGATTGATTGGAAAGCTACGGCGCGGCGCAGCACCCCCCTGGTGCGAGTATTAGAACCCGAACGAGAACAAACCCTAATTGTATTATTGGATCGGGGCCGGTTAATGACGGCCCGAGTTAAGGGGCTGTCACGGTTTGACTGGGGAATCAATGCCACACTTTCCCTGGCCCTGGCTGGATTACACCGGGGCGATCGCGTTGGGGTTGGCGTGTTTGATCGGCAAATGCAAACCTGGGTGCCCCCCACCGGTGGTCAGCAACACCTGCAACATTTAATCAGAACACTAACGCCCCTACAGCCCGTTTTATTAGAGTCTGACTATTTGGGAGCCGTCACCCAGGTCGCCACTCAGCAAAATCGCCGGGCCCTGGTGGTGGTGATTACTGACATCGTCGATCAGACCGCATCGGCAGAGCTACTAACCGCCCTCACCCGGCTCAAAGCGCGCCATTTACCCTTTTGTGTGACGCTACGCGATCCCCAGGTAGACCACCAAGCCCACCAATTTGAGCCAGGGGTGGCCGAAACCTATGGCCGAGCCGTGGCCCTAGACTTGTTAAATCAACGTCAGGTTGCCTTTGCCCAGCTCAAGCAAAGTGGTGTGTTGGTATTAGATGCCCCCGCCAATAAAATTAGCGCCCCCCTAGTGGACGACTATTTACGGGTTAAAGCGAGGAACCGACTATAGGCGAGTCACCCGGTTGTCCCCTGCATGGGACAACGTAGTTTATCGTTATTGACTGTCCATAGTACCGGTACAACAATATTTTACTAACCCTGCAAACAACAGGGTGCCAACCAAATATTTAACGGGAGAGGGAATTAACGGACTGGGGGAAAAGAATCCTTCGATAATGCCAGCAATAATTAGCATCGGGACAATGCCATAGACCAGCTGAGTCGCCTGCAGACCATAGACCTTGAGGGCATCCAGGCGACGATATTGCCCCGGTAGCAAGATCGCCCTGGCCAAGATTAACCCAGCTCCACCGGCGATAAAAATTGCAGGTAGCTCCAAGGAACCATGGGGAAACACAAAGGCCCACAGATCGTAGGCCAGGTTTGTTTGGGCCACCAGGGTAGCGACAGCGCCGATCATCAAACCGTTAAACACAATGACATACAGGGTAAATACTCCGGGTGGAGTAAAGATGGGAATGGTCCAGACAAAAAATGTAATACCGCCAACAATGGCCTTTAAAGCGACACTAATGTTGTTGATGGTAATGGAACTGGAGGCAATGGGTTCCTGACCTAAAATCGAAACGGTCCATAGTTCCTCAGATTCGCGGACGGACTCGACAAAATCTGGCCCCAGCACCAGGGACATAAAGGTGGGGTCTTGCCATGAATACCACCAGGCAATCAGGCCACTAATGATAAAAAGGGCGGTTGCGATCGCAATATACCCCCAAGACTGCCGTACTACGGCGGGGAAGCCATAGCGATAAAACTCCAATATCGCCTGCCAATTTTGGCGGCGAGATCCCTGATAAATTTGCCCATAGCCCCGTGATGTCAGCGATTGCAAATCCTGCACCAGAGTTTCTCCCATCTGCTGGGTGCGCGCCCGAGCCAAATCAGCAGATACCGAACGATAGAGACTAGCCAGAGCTTTGATATTATCGGTGTCCAAGTCTGCTAACCCATGGGTTTCAGCCTGCCGCAATAACGCATCTAACTGCTGCCAACTGGGCTCGCGGCGAGCGATCCAACGTTGAATATTCATTAAATAATGTGCATTATGTCTATTTTCATAAGGTTTACCCCTCCTTTAGGATAACGTTGGGGAGGATATCCTGAGCCTATTTCTGTTATTGCTTAACTCCTATGACAATTAATCCTACTGGTCGCCTACGACCTGTCAATGTCGGCAATGTCGTGAGTGTTGGTATTAGTTTATACCGCACCAATTTCAAAACCTATTCTGGCCTGGCATTTAAATCATTGCTTTGGTATCTCGTTCCAGTTTATGGTTGGGCTCGCAGTCTGATGATTTTGGGGCAGATTGGTCGCCTAGGCTTCAAAGAAATGGTCCGTGAACCGGAGACGGCGAAACAGGCCTTGGGAAAGGTATTACCCCGCCTGTGGACGTTCCTGGGCATTGCCTTTTTGGTAGGGTTAATTCAGTTTGGCATCAACATTGGCCTATCTATTGTTAGGGGAATGGTGTCGATCCCCGTGTTGTTTTTAGCCAGAACAGGAGAGGCCGGAGCCTCCATATCGGCCCTACTCCAGCTACTCTTACTGCTGATATTTTTAGCAATCCAGATCTGGTTTCAGGCTCGCTTTTGGCTTTACGACCTACTGTTGGCAGTGGAGACAGATCTCGAAGCAACCCAGGCCATTTCAAGAAGTTGGCAATTGACCCAAGGATCATCCTTTAGGGTCCAGTTGGTGTTTTTAATCACCTACATGATTATGTTGCCGCTGATTATCCTTAGCTTTGTGCCCTTTCTATTTACCATCCCTTATTTTGCTGCCTTTTCCTCAGAAAACCCTGACCCTGCTTTCTTTTCAGCTATTTTTTTGGCCAGCTTAGCCTTCCTAGTACTGCTATTTGTTGTGAGCGTTTTTACGGTCCCCTTCTGGCAATCGGTTAAAACTGCTCTGTATTATGACTGCCGCAGTCGCAAGGAAGGATTAGACCTGGAGCTAAAAAAACGCAAAACATCATGAATCTGTTTAATACGGTTAAGATTCAAACGCCAGAAAGTGTGGAGTTGGAGTTTGTCTTGGCAGGAATCGGGAGTCGTGCCTTAGCCCTGGTGATTGACTATGTGATTGTTCTATTGTCATTGTCGGTTCTGTCCGTTGTCGCCTCCATTTTTCGAGCCCAGTTTGTTACCATTGCCACCTGGTTAGGAGGGGGAACCGACAGCGTCGAGCAATGGTTAACAGCCATTTTTATTGCCCTGAGCTTTGCGGTTTCGAGTGGTTATTTTGTTGGCTTTGAATGTTTATGGCAGGGGCAAACCCCTGGCAAGCGTTTTACTAAAATTCGAGTCATTCGTGACAATGGGCAGCCCGAGGGCCTGTTTCAAGCTAGCCTGCGGGCATTGCTAAGGCCGATTGACGATAGTCTATGTATTGGTTTTTTTTGTATCCTTTTAGGACAGCAAGAAAAACGGGTGGGTGATTGGCTAGCAGGGACGTTAGTGGTCCAAATAGGAGAACCTGAAAGTAAACAGAATCTACAGGTCTCGAAATCGGCCAAGTCCCTGTCTACCTATCTGGTGCAGCAGGCAGATATGGATCAGCTGCTGATTGACGATTTTACAATTATTCGAGAGTACCTACAGCGGC
>CALHGI010000483.1 GCA_938029995.1 uncultured cyanobacterium
GCCAGGTCTCCTGGGTGGGGCATCCCCTATTGGATCGATTTGCCGACTATGAGCCACGGCAGGCCAAGGAGGCTGCTCGGCAGCAGTTGGGCCTAGGGCAGACCGATCGGGTTGTTACCCTTTTACCGGCCTCCCGCCAACAGGAGTTAACCTATGTGCTGCCGATCATGTTTACCGCCGCCCAACAGATCCAGGCCCAGATACCCCAGGTCAAGTTTGTGGTGCCCCTGGCCCGCAAGGCCTTTCGCACACCTGTGGAAGCGGCGCTGAAAGCCTATGGGTTGAACGGTTTTGCGGTGGACCAAGGGGACCAGATGCTGGCGATTTCGGCGGCGGACCTGGCCATTAGCAAATCAGGGACAACCAATTTAGAAATTGCCCTAATGGATGTGCCCCAGGTGGTGATGTATCGGCTTAATCGGATCACCGCCTGGGTGGCAGAATATGTACTAAAGTTTTCAGCCGCTTATATTTCACCGGTAAATCTGGTTAATATGGAGCCGGTTGTGCCAGAGTTCGTCCAATGGGATGCCACCCCGGAGGCCATCAGCCAAGTGGCGCTAAATTTGCTGAACAATCCGGATCAGCGTCAAAAAATGCTGGAGGGCTACAGGACGATGCGACAGCAGTTGGGCACTTTGGGTGTTTGCGATCGCGCCGCCCAGGAAATCCTAAATTTAGCCAATGACAAGGCCGCTAGAGCTGTCTGAAAATTGTGGCGTATCTGGGCCCCGAGCAGGGTAACATTCGTCTGAGGAAGCATATGGGAGAAAGCGAGTGAACATTACTGAACTATTTGCCAGAGGTGGAGTGGCCATGTGGCCCCTGCTAGTCCTATCAGTAATCGCCCTCGGTACCATTATCGAGCGTATTTGGTTTTGGTCTCGCATTCTCACGCGAGAGCGAGAAGTGGCCGGTAGGGTACTAGAAGCCGCCCGGCGGGAATGGACCGCCGCCACAGAGATTGCCCAACGAGCCCACCGTCTGCCCATGGGGCGTTTTCTCTACGCCGCCCTCAAGCTCAAAGACCAGGAACCCGAAGTCTTTCGCCTAGCCCTAGAAACCGCTGCCAACGAAGAACTGGCCGCCATGCGACGGGGTGACAAAGTATTGGAATTAGTCATTGCCGTATCCCCCATGTTGGGGTTACTGGGTACGGTCCTAGGTTTAATGACGTCCTTAGGGTCCCTAAACCTCAACGACTTAGCCCTTGGAAGTGCCACCAGCGGTGCGGCAAGTGGTATTGGCCAGTCTCTCATCACCACGGCTGCAGGCCTGATCATCGCCATCGTTAGCCTGATGTTTTTCCGCCTGTTTCAAGGACTCGTCTTCGGCCAGGCCAAGGTTTTCCGTCAGTCCGGCAGCGAACTAGAACTGTTATATCGTCAGGCTTGGTCCCTCAGCGATGGTAAACCCAGTGAACTGGGTTCCACCATAACCACCTAGACATCACCCTAAAAGGCCCCAAATAGCCTCAACCTTGAGCCTAAGGGCACCGGGTTGTCGCCTCTTTTCTCAGCCGATCCCCTATCCTCCTGAGCATTGCCATGAAACTGGATCTAGACGAGCAACAAACCGATATTCAGATTGAGTTACTGCCCCTCGTCGACGTCGTTTTTTGCATTCTCACCTTCTTTATCCTGGCCGCGGTGGGCAGCCGTCAGCAGGCCATTAGCCTAGACTTGCCCAATGCCAGCACCGCAGCGGCATTACCGCCAGCGGCCCTCACCACCGGTCGCGATCGCCTCTACATCAGTGTTGATCCCATCGGGCGGATTTACCTCGACCAGGACCCCATTTTGGAACAGAACCTGGTGGGTCTGGTAAGAGACTTTTACAGCAGCAATGCCCAGGGCATCGTCGTGCTGTATGCCGCTAAGGATTCTCGCTATGATGACGTGGTGCGAGTCCTAGATGTTTTACGCTCCGTGGGGGGCAACCGCGTTGCCTTGGCCACATTACCAGCAGGGACCCAGTCGCCAGCAGCGGGCCAAGATAGCTTGCCAGGAGAACTATCGCCTGAGATTCAAGACCTAATTAACGGGGGGTCAGGCACTGGCCTACCAGGGACTGGTTTACCAGGAAGCGGCCTGCCGGGGGGGAGCGGCTTACCCAGCACTATTGACCCGCTCAATCCTTCCACAACCACCCCCATTCCCAGCAGCATACCTGGCAGTTCTCCCATCCCGACGCCCGGCAGCAATCCAACGTCTTTGCCATCCCTGCCACCCGCCACCGAAGAGTAACCAAAATACAGTTAAACCGACGAACCAAGGTGCGGGGGATCATTACAGGGGATCATCTTTAGATCTGCGTGATCCCCCGCACCTTGGTTTACCCGTTAGCCCTGACCAGGCCCCATGCCCACTGCGCCAGCATAGACCGCTTGAGCTTCCAGTTCATCCTCAATCCGTAGCAGACGGTTATACTTAGCCACCCGCTCACTGCGACAAAGGGACCCTGTTTTAATCTGACCAGCCCGAGTGGCCACGGCCAGATCCGCAATCGTGGTGTCCTCAGTCTCGCCAGAACGGTGACTAATCACCGACGTCAGACGATTTCTAGTGGCCAAGTCAATCGCCTCTAGGGTTTCCGTCAGGGTACCGATTTGATTGAGCTTAATCAAAATCGAATTAGCCGACTTTTGCTCAATCCCTTTTTGCAGCCGGGCCGGGTTGGTGACAAACAAATCATCCCCCACTAGCTGTATCCGGTTACCAACCTTTGCAGTCAAGGCTTGCCAGCCAGCCCAATCTTCCTCATGAAGACCATC
>CALHGI010000484.1 GCA_938029995.1 uncultured cyanobacterium
CCGGTGATGAGTCGGGCTACGTGGGATATGAACCTGGGGATAAAGGGTAAACCCCAATGCCATAGGGTATGGGATAGGCGATAGAGCAGTAGCGCATGGAGTCCTGGATAGCAGAACAGGACCTCTAGGGCGTTACGGGCAGCTGGGTCCCGTTCAAAAACTACTTTAAAGTCAGTAATAAAGGTTCGAAACACGTAGACGTCCTCAATGGTAGTGGAGCGTTGCTGATTTTTAGGATGAAATTAGCCGGGTGATAGATGGGTGTCACACCAGGCCAGCACGATCACAAAATTACTGATTAAAATCAACAGCAGCGGAATCTATCAAGTCTTTGGTAGGTCAAGCGCGTTGTGGAGCAACACTCCGCACCTAGCATACCTCAGGGATAGGGGTTCAACCTGAAGGTTGCCTTAATTCCAGGTTAGCTAATTGTCGGCCAGGCCTAGGGTGCTTTTTTTCGGTAAAACCGTACCGATCCCGGTCGGGGTGCGGCCCAAAGTCGGCCTGTTTCAGCACGGGCATGGGGCTCGTTTTGCTAACAATTTCGCCCTGCTCCAGTTCGGTGACCGTAAGCGTTTTGCTAACACTGTCGCCCTGTTCTAGTTCGGTGACCGTAAGCGTTTTGCTAACAATTTCGTTATCCAGAGAAACTACGCCATGGTGGATATGGGTTCTTCCCCCTACATTTTGTTTATGCAACACGGTTGGCATGATACCAATCGGCGGATTCATCGCTTGGGGCATACCTTGGCGGATGAACAGGCGGAGGTGATTGCCCCTAATTTGGGTCTGATTAAAACCTGGTGGCGGATAGAACCGTTGATTGCAGAGGTGGAACGGGTTGCGATCGCAACCCAACAGCGCCATCCCGACCGACCCTGGCGCATTGTGGGCCATTCCATGGGGGGCCTGATTTGGCTAGAGCTGTTGCAGCGCCATCCCGAATGGTGGGACCGCATTACCTCCGTTAGCCTAGTTAGCTCCCCCGTGGGGGGAGCCGACCTGGGTCGCATCATTGACCCGTTTCGCTGGGGCATCGGCATTGCCCGAGATTTAGGCACCGACCGACGTTCCATGGCGGAGCAGTTGGCCCGCCACATGCCGGTACAAACCATTGCCAGCGACTACGACGGCGGCAGCGACGGCACCGTACCGATCCAATGCTCCCAATTTCGCCACGCCCGCTATATCCAGCTCAGGGGCATCCGCCACGACAATACTAAGGATCACCCAGAGGTTACCGCCGCCATTCAGCACTTTTGGACCACCCTGCCCACCAGCGGATCTGCCCATCACCCCCATGGGCTGGTGGGCCAACGGCCCTTACCCCCCGACAGCCTGGGGCATGGCGACAGCCTAGAGGATGCCATCATTGGTGCATTGCAGGCCATTGTCGGCATAACCGACGCCCATCGCCGAGACTTTAACCGAGCAACGGTTTGGGGGACCCTCAGCCAGGGGTTTACCCTGCGGACCTGGCGGCATCCCCTGGGCATTCACCATGTGTTTCTAGCCGATGGCCAAAACCGCTGTCGGTATGCCGGATTTGTCGGTTGGCCCCATACCCAGGGACTATATGCCGCCATGGAGGACATCCGCCGCCGCCATACTGCGACCGCTCCCTCTGTCTAAATCCCTTTGCCACGGACGCCTCTGCCACGGCACCCTCTGCCTAAATTCCTTTGGCCAGGGATCAGGGCGTTATGGGGGACCGACGAATATCCCCTAATCCAGGGGCGCTGATGTCAGGGTCTAGACCGAGGTTTATACTGGCATCTAGTCCCAATCCAGTCCATTGCTGTTGTTGCCATGTCCCCGATTCAGAGTGCGTCTGGCATAGTCTCCATTACATCTGCTAAACGGCTTACCGCTAGCGATTCGCACCGATTTCCTGACGCCGTGCCGGAACTATCAGTTGTGGTACCGCTGTACTGCGAAGAATCCAACGTGGACCATTTATTTGAACGGTTAGAAACCGTGGTGGATGAGTTGGGGGTGACCTACGAAATTGTCTGTGTTGATGACGGCAGCAAGGACAGTACCCTAATGCGGCTCATTAGCCATCACCATCGTAATCCGGCCATTAAAGTTGTGGCCCTAGCCCGCAACTTTGGCAAGGAACTGGCCCTCACCGCCGGTTTAGATCATAGCCAAGGGCAGGCGGTTGTTCCCATCGATGCCGATTTGCAGGACCCGCCCGAATGTATTCGGGAACTGATGGAAAAATGGCGGGAGGGCTATGACGTGGTGTATGCCAAACGCAACACCCGGTCGGGGGAAACCTGGCTGAAAACATTTTCGGCCAATGGGTTTTATCGGGTCATTGGCCGCATGAGTCAGGTGACCATCCCCCATGACACTGGCGACTTTAGGCTGATGGATCGGCGGGTGGTGGAGGCCCTAAAACAGCTACCGGAGCGCACCCGGTTTATGAAGGGGTTATTTGCCTGGGTAGGCCATCGACAAACCTTTATCACCTACAATCGCGCCCCTCGCCACAGTGGCCGAACCAAGTGGAACTACTGGAAACTCTGGAATTTTGCCCTGGATGGCATTGTCTCCTTTAGCTCTACCCCCCTCCGGGTCTGGAGCTATTTAGGGTTAATAATTTCCGTTATCTCTTTTATTTATGCGTCGTTTTTAGTCATCCGCACCCTGATCCTGGGGATAGATCTCCCCGGCTATGCGTCCCTGATGGTGGCTATTTTATTTTTGGGTGGTATTCAGCTAGTGAGCCTTGGCATCATAGGTGAATATTTGGGACGGGTGTATGAGGAAGTCAAGCAGCGACCGTTGTACTTGGTGCGAGAGTTTTATGGAGGGCCAGCGGAATGACAATGGTGGGGCGTTGCTTCTGGTCGGACAGCCTTAAACAGCCGGGGAATGGTGCCATGGGCTGGAATTTTACTGGCCCTAACCAAGGCTTGACGTTTCCTAGGTGCGTTTGCCCAGGTTCCCCTATGCCAAGGGGAGATGCCCATGGGGGATATGTCCATGGGGGATATGTCTCTATGACAAAATTCCATGGCTAGGCGGCCCATACTAATTATTGCCCTGGGGTGCCTGGTAGCTACGGCCATTGCCGCGGTCTCCTTGGGGGGCATTGATCCTGGGTGGTTGGAGACGACCCTGGACCGGGCGGGCCTGTGGGGGCCGATACTATACATCGCAATCTATACGGTGGCGACGATATTGGTGCTGCCATCAACGGTGCTAAACCTGGCTGGGGGAGCCCTATTTGGCCCTTGGCTGGGCTCGTTGTGGACCACCATTGGGGCCTTGGTAGCCGCCATTATCGCCTTTGGGTTTACCCGCACCGTCGGTCGGGGGCTGGTGGAACGGCGACTGGCGGGTTATTGGCGCACCCTTGATGCAGAGATTCACCAGGGCGGGCTACTCTATATTTTCTCCATTCGCCTGTTGCCAGTGATTCCCTATGGATTGGTTAATTTTGCCGCCGGTCTCAGCTCCATTAGTTGGCGGGACTATGTGATAGGCACCGCCCTGGGCACACTACCAGGGGTGTTGCCCTTTGTTCTATTGGGGAGTTCTGGCCTCACCCTGTCCCAAACGGGGGACTTTTTGCCCCTGGTGGTGGCATTGACCTTAATCGGTCTATTGGTGGGTGGGGCGACCTGGTATCGACGGCGACGCACCCACCCTGCCCGCCCTAAAAACCGCATCCCTTGAAGGAGATTTTCTGTGTTACAGCCTCCCAACTCGTCCCATGCTAAGGGTGACCAGCCCATCACCAATATTCGGCTTGAATGGATATTGTTGGCGGCGGTTGCGATCGCAGGCTTTATCCGTATTCTCTACATCGGCGTGCGGGAGCTATGGTACGACGAAGTTTTATCCCTGTTACTCTCCACCACCCTGCGCACCGGCTATGTGGATCCCCCCGACACCCCCATTGCCCTAGCCAGCTACGGCGCGCTGTTACAGCTGCCACCCTTCAGCGGAGCCACCGACTTCATCGCC
>CALHGI010000485.1 GCA_938029995.1 uncultured cyanobacterium
AAACAGGGCTGTCGGGCTCCGGTCACGGGTATTAGGTTGCCGGGATGTTGATGCCAGCGCCAGTAGCCCAGAATGGCAAAGGCAATGGCTTCTTTAAAGCTGCTATCTAGGCCCACGTCGTCGGTGGTGAGTAAGGATATGTGGGGTAGTTTGGCCTGTAGTTGAGATCTTAAATATCCATTACAACTCCCACCACCGCACAGTAGAACCTCATCGGGCAGACGGGGTAGCTGCCGGTAGCTATGGACAATCGTGGCAGCGGTAAAGGCGGTCAAGGTAGCGAGAAAGTCGGCCTGCCCTAGGTGAAGTGACTGCGCTTCCTGCCAACATCGCTGACCATAATCGGCACCGAATAGTTCCCGCCCTGTGGATTTAGGTGGGGGCTGCAGAAAAAATGGTTGGGCCAGCCACTGATCGATCAAGGACTGACAGGGAATGCCTTGGGCGGCCCATTGTCCGTTGTGGTCATAGGTGAGTTCACCCTGGCTAAATAAACCGACGGCCCAATCAATCAGGGCATTGCCGGGCCCCGTATCCCAACCCATAATGCCGGAGGGCGGCGACCCCGTTCTGTCCCAGGGGGGTAAATAGGTAAGGTTGCCAATGCCGCCGATGTTTTGTACACAGCGATGGTGGTGGGAATGGCTTAATAAACTGGCATCTACTGGGGGCACTAGGGGAGCACCCTGCCCCTTAGCGGCGATATCGGCATCGCGAAAATTGCTGATGGTGGTGGTTTGGGTGAGTTCAGCGATGAGTGCTCCCCGTCCCAGCTGCCAACTATAGCCCAACTGACTTGCGGTGGGAGGGCGATGGAAAATAGTCTGGCCATGGGAAGCAATCAGGTCTGCAGGCCCCAATTGTTGAGCAGCTTGGGCAAATGCGATCGCAATCCCATCATCCATGGCCGCAACCTCAGCCATGCTGAGGGCAGCCCCACCACAGACTAAAAGGATGCGTTCTCGAAGCTCAGGTGGATAGTCAGCATTGTGGGTTGCCAATAACTCAAACTGCACGTCATAGCCTATCCCCGTCACCTCCACCAAAGCCGCATCAATACCATCAACGGAAGTCCCGCTCATGAGGCCAATGACTTTCATCCGTTCCTAACCACCCAAGTCATACATTACAAGCTGTGTAGCCCAACTAATCTCAACCTTCCAGCCGTTTACATTGGCAATTTATCAATGCCCTTATTGGCTCCCACCACCACCATCAGCGATCCCGCCCTTAGGCGAGTCACCGGACTAGGATTAATCTCAAACTTATCCATGGCATTTTCCTTGCTGACAGCCATCAACGTAAGACCATAGTGATTACGCAGATCCAGCTCAACAATGGTCTTACCATCAAATTCCCGAGGCACCACCACCTCCACAATGCTGTGATCAGGGTCGAGTTCAAATCGATCCAATACCCCCGGACGGGTCAGGGAGCGGGCCAGTTCGCACCCCATCTCAAACTCCGGAAATACCACATGGTCTGCCCCCACCCGCTGCAGGAGTTTGCCATGGATTTCAGTAGAGGCCTTAGCCACCACATTAGCCACCCCCGCCTCTTTCACATTTAGGGTTGTGATAATGCTCTCTTGGATGTAGTTACCAATCGCCACAATCACCGTATCAAAATCAGGAATACCTGCTTCCTGGAGCGCCGAGGGTTGGGTTGAATCCATCTGAACAGCGTGGGCAGCAATTTGATCCGTCAAGACCTGGGCCACACGATTCTCATCAGAATCAATTCCTAAAACCTCATAACCCATGCCATGCAAGGTAAGACAGACCGCTCGCCCAAAACGCCCGAGACCAATGACCGCAAACTGACGATTATTAGCCCTCAAATTTCTAAAAAACTTTAGTGAAGATAAATTCACGATGTTTGCCCATAACTCAATAACGGGGAGGGATATTGCGCTAGAAATGCAATCCGTTCCATAAGTCTATCGTTGAGCATACCCCGATTAGTCCGCCAGCATCGGGCTGTTATGGCACCTATAGCTGTTATGGAAACCACAACTCAACATCACATCCCCACTCTTATTCATTCCCACCAAAGAGTATGGCCCCAAAGAGCCTAACTTGCCATAGGACAGACTCAAGCCCATTGACAAAGCTCCATAAACCCTAACCCCATAAAACAGACTCAACAAAATTCCTCAGCGACCGACCAACAAACGATTGAGAATCGATTTCTTTCTTTGCTAGGCTAACCTAATGATCTTGGGAAGGAGAGATAAGTGAACATTCAACTTGGTCGTGGCAAAACAGCAAGACGTGCCTATGGCATTGATGAAATCGCATTGGTGCCCGGACCTAAAACCCTAGATCCCGAATTGGCCGACACCCGTTGGACCCTCGGCAATATAGAACGTGAGATTCCCATTATTGCTAGCGCAATGGATGGTGTGGTTGATGTTCGTATGGCTGTGGAGATCTCAAAGCTCGGTGCCCTAGGTGTCATAAACCTAGAGGGAATCCAAACGCGCTATGCAGATCCCAACCCAGTGCTGGACCGGATCGCATCCGTGGGAAAAGCAGAGTTCGTACCCCTGATGCAGGAAATCTATGCCCAGCCAGTACAACCAGAACTGATTCAACAACGAATTGCAGACATTAAATCCCAAGGGGGCATTGCAGCGGTGAGCCTCACCCCCATGGGAGCGGCTAAATACGGTAAAACTGTGGCTGAGGCTAAAGCCGATCTCGTCTTCATTCAGGCAACGGTAGTGTCCACCAACCACCTGTCCCCTGAATCCGTCGTTCCCCTGGATTTAGCAAAGTTCTGCGCCGAAATGCCCATGCCCGTAATTTTGGGCAACTGCGTCACCTACGAAGTAACCCTAGAACTCATGAAGGCCGGGGCTGCCGGTGTGCTCGTTGGCATTGGGCCCGGAGCCGCCTGCACATCACGGGGAGTATTGGGGGTGGGTGTCCCCCAAGCTACAGCGGTCTCAGATTGTGCAGCCGCTCGCGATGATTACCAGCGTGAAACCGGACGCTATGTTCCTGTCATTGCCGATGGCGGTCTTGTAACAGGGGGTGACATTTGTAAATCCATTGCATCAGGGGCTGATGGTGTCATGATTGGTTCTCCCTTTGCCCGGGCCGCTGAAGCACCTGGCCGAGGATTTCATTGGGGTATGGCCACCCCTAGTCCTGTCCTGCCTCGGGGCACACGGATTCAGGTAGGAACCACAGGTAGTCTGCAGCAAATTTTAAGGGGACCAGCCGGGCTAGATGATGGCACCCATAATCTGCTGGGGGCATTAAAAACAAGCATGGGAACCTTGGGAGCAAAGGATCTGAAGGATATGCAGCAAGTAGAGGTGGTCATTGCCCCTTCCCTGCTCACAGAAGGCAAGGTCTACCAAAAAGCTCAGCAATTGGGGATGGGTAAATAGATTGTGTTTAAAATAGTTGATTTTTGTTAGCCAAGAATCAACTATTTTGAAAATGATAATTACGTTTTCAAAGACAACTTTGTTAACAAAGAATCGTTTTGTAAAGACATGATTCATTCGCCATCATGATCGGCATCACGACCTACCATGACCGCCATCACCACCGCCTATTTTTTCTTGTGGGCACAATAATAAAAAACGTAAAGTCCTCACCAGACCTAGGGTGTAAGGGATGGCAAAAGCTGAAACTTGACCTACAATAGATTTGAAAGCGGAGACGAAAGTTTCCGTTCACTCCTCACACCACACTCCGCCTAAACCTATTTGGTTTAGGCGGTTCCTGTATGGAGCACCGATACGGATCAAATGGGAATGTTCTAGATATTTGAACAACCCAAGGAAGGGGTAACAATCACGATTTCAAACAAGTAATAAAACGTTGACAGACAATGAACCTGTTCATAACGGGTTATTCTTAAGGTTGATTTCTTCAATGCTGATATGAGTCACAGGCCAAAATCAGCTATGGTAAGAATCTGATATTTGACAACAAGGAATATAAGGATGTCAGCCGCACAAGTCACAGATTCGACATTCGAACAAGAAGTCATTAAAAGTGAGCTACCAGTGCTTGTAGACTTCTGGGCCCCATGGTGTGGTCCTTGCCGAATGGTTGCCCCCGTGGTGGACGAGATTTCTGAACAGTACGATGGGAAAGTGAAGGTTGTTAAGGTCAATACTGACGACAACCCTAAGATTGCCAGCCAGTATGGCATCCGCAGCATCCCTACCCTAATGATTTTCAAAGACGGCCAACGTGTTGACATGGTGGTTGGCGCTGTACCTAAAACCACCTTAGCTAACACCCTAGAAAAGTATCTGTAGGTCCTAAAATATCCGCGAGAAGGGGATATCGACCTTAGGATAATGGGATACCTAGGGCCCCATAGGTCTATCCCGTTGGTTCGACAGCTATAGACTGTTTAATGGCTTCAACAAGCAAATGTTGAAGCCATTCTTTTTGGGTAAAGTGCAAAAAGCAGCTTAAAACCCCATGCTGTACTCAGTGGGCTCAGCACTGTTAAACTGCAAACACAATCTGAGGAGGAGAGCCTACCTACAATATTGGTTCTTGTCTTTCAGTGGGAAATATCTCTACAAGGGACTAAGGTACAACGGCAGTAGCCTAAACGGCCCAATTCACCCAAGCATTACCGATAGTTAAGGGGCTTAATGCGTTGAATCCTAGGGTCAAATATCATCACTTACGTGTGTTTTATGGTCACCTCTCCAACAGAACTCCCCACCCACTTGCAAGAAAAGATTTCTGAAATCGTCACCCAGCTTCCCTCCATGAAACATGGGGCCGTTATCCAACAGATTTTAGAAACCCTGGTGAGAATGATTGGTCGGGAGGCTGATCGCTTAGATTGGAAAATCTTAAGCAATACATTGCAGGATATGGAGCTGGGTTTCCAAGGATTTTACCCCCATCGCCACACTCGCAAAATTGCCATTTTTGGCTCGGCCCGCACCCCGGCAGCCCATCCTGACTATCAGTTGGCTAAGGCTTTTGCCCAACGGGCAGCCCACCAGGGATTTATGATTATGACCGGTGCTGGTCCCGGCATTATGGAGGCGGGGAATGAAGGTGCGGGGGTCGAACACTCCTTTGGCTTAAATATTCAGCTACCGTTTGAACAAGGGTCTAATCCAATTATGGAGAATGATCCAAAACTCCTCACATTTAAGTACTTTTTTACGCGAAAACTGTTTTTTTTGCGTGAGTGTGATGCCTTGGCCGTGTTTCCAGGAGGCTTTGGCACCCAGGATGAAGCGTTTGAGTCATTAACCCTGGTGCAAACGGGTAAGGCAGAGCCCATGCCCATTGTGCTGATTGACCATCCCGGTGGAAATTACTGGAAAGGCTGGAATAGCTATGTGCATGAGCACCTGATGGAGAATCAGTTGATTAGCTCTGATGACCCCAGCCTGTATGTCATCACCGACAATATTGACGATGCATGGCACGAGATTACCCACTACTATCGGGTGTTTCACTCTAGCCGCTACGTGGATGATCGCTTGGTGTTACGCCTAAATTCCTGTCTGAGGTCCGGGGCTTTAGGGGAACTCAATCGCATGTTTGGCGATATTGTCACGGCAGGCAAGATTGAGTTGATAGATGCTTTGCCCGAGGAGGAAAATGACGAAACGGCAAACTTACCTCGCCTAGCGTTTCAGTTTAACCACCGGAATTTTGGCCGGTTACAGCAGCTCATTCGAACGATTAATACCCTAGGTGAGGCCTGTGAGGCGACGGAGCACCCAGAGCATAAATAGAGGCTAGGGCTCTGTTCAGCAGACTAACGATTTTAACGGGTCTAAACCGTGGCTGGAATCCGTGTTCAAAATTCGCGCTGAATGTGGATTAGAATTCCCCGTGCGATCGCATTTGCCATTTGGCTGCGCCACTCCGGTTCCCTCAAGTTATGGATATCCTCGGCCCCAGTCACAAAGCCGACTTCAATCAAAATAGCAGGCATGGACGTGCGCCGAATCACATAGAACCGAGCCTGCCGCACTCGACGATCGGACATCCCCATGGTTCGTAGCACCGTGTCATGAACCGTACGGGCAAAACGAGCCCCAGCCCTGGAATAATAATAGGTTTCCAAACCATTCACATCAGGCCGACTCAGGCTAATGGCATTGGCATGGATACTCACAAAAAGATCGGCATCAGCCCGCTCAGCAATTTGCACCCGGGGCTCCAGATCCAACTCAATGTCTCGATTCCGAGTCATGACCACCTCCACCCCCTGCTGCCGGAGAATAGCCGCCACTTGTTGTGAAATCGGAAAAATCACCTGTTTTTCCTGTAAACCACCAATACCAACCGCACCAGGATCACGGCCCCCATGGCCAGGATCAAGGGCTACGACAATGCGCCCTCGGGGCACCTGGGGTAGCACATCGGGATCGAACGGCGATGGCTCAGATCGCCCCGGAAATTCCCTCTCAGGCAACGGACGGACCTCTCCAGGAGGCCGAATGACAATGGGATCGGAGGCCACTGGACCATTGTCAGGGGCACCGCTATCCGGAATATCCCGAATTGCCATGCCATCAGGCAGCACGGCAAGGCCCCGAAAACTGTCGCTAATTTCAGTGACAATCGTCCGCCAGTCAGGGCTATCCTCCCCCAGGGTCATGGTGATAAACACCGTTGAATCGGTCTCGGATACGTCCCATGATTCAATGCTGTAGCGATTGTTAGGGAGCGACCCTGGGGTTAGATTGGGACCAATTGAACTATCAGAAAATTCTAGGGTGATTTTCCGCTCTGGATCGCGACGACGAGAACGCCTGAGACGGACCTCCGGAGTTTCACCAGAGACTCGAATAAAAAATCCATCGGCCGTAGCGACAATACTGTCCAACTGGGTTGAGGCCCCCGAAGGGTTATTGGCCGCATTATCACTCGTCACTTGGTTGTCGGACTGGGCGGCGGAAGGAGTCGCTTGGGCAGAGCGTTGGTCAACGCGCACCGGCTCAGAACCCTCGGCTGCGATTAAATCGGGCAGTTGGACAAACCAACGGCGATTAGTCTCGCCTCGAACCTGTACCTGCTGTGGATCTAAGGTATATCCCGGTTCTAACTCAATAACAATCCGGGCTGTTTGGGCATCAAGCTGCCCCACACGGACTTCCTGTAAACCGGTCCGGAGCCGTTGCCGAGTAGTGGAACTGGTCACCTGGGTATCAGGCAGATCAATCACCAGACGAGTGGGATTGAACATCAGCTGAGCCTTGGGACGGACCTGGGTATCGGTGGTAAACGTCAGTCGATTTTCCTGCTGGTCAAACCGCCAAAACTGAAGGTTAGCAGCCTCTGCTGGCAAAGCAATCAAGGCAGCGCCCAATACGCCAATAACACCAGATGTCAAACTAGACATCCCTCGGATGACCGCCTTAGAAAATAAAGGATTCCGATGCACAGCTTTAGTTCCTTTCAACAGTGATGAGCCGAGGATGATCTACATGGCTGGGGGAAGTCCAGGGCATGGCTGGGCAAATCCAGAACATGGCTGGGGAAACCCAGAATCAGCGATGCAAAACAAGAGTAACCGCATTTGCGCAATGTTTGAGATATTGAACATCAAAATTGTGCAGTTAATTTATGCAGTTGCTTGAATGCCCCTTTCCTTGATTCATCGGACTTTAATGATTTCAGACAAGAATCCCTGGGTCCATCCATAGCATCAACGCCCGTCTATGGTCCCACCGCGTCCGTAGTCCTTGCCGTGAGGTCCAACGTCGACTGATACCCCGTGTTTAGAATACCCTCAACAAAATAATTCAGTACAACTTGCCCCCTTACCCCTACGCCGTACTGAGTCGGGAACCTCGCTCCTCCATGGCAGCAATGCTTTTAGGCACGGCTGCCGTGAGCACCTCATGGCCCGTTTCAGTGACCAACACATCGTCTTCAATCCGGATACCAATGCCACGCCAACGGGGGTCTATGGCTGGCTGCCCTTCCTCTGGCTCATAGTCAGGGGCAATGTAAATACCGGGTTCAACGGTGACTACATTACCCGGGGCAAAGGGTTGCCACGTTTTATCCGGGTTGCGGAGAGTGCCCGTATCATGTACGTCTAACCCCAAAAAGTGCCCCGTGCCATGCATAAAGAAGGCCTTATGCTTTTTCTCTTCAATCAGTGTCGCCACATCTCCCTGAAGTAACCCCAAGGACACAAGTCCTTCGGTAATCGTACGGGTAGCGGCATCATGGAAATGATTAAAGGGCCGTCCGGGTTGAACCGCCTCAATAGCCTGCAGCTGAGCTTTTAACACGAGTTCATAGAGAATACGCTGCTCATGGGTAAAGCGCTCCCCCACGGGGAAGGTGCGGGTAATGTCAGCGTTGTA
>CALHGI010000486.1 GCA_938029995.1 uncultured cyanobacterium
AGGTGGGAGAGTCCTGCACCTGCGAGTTGAGCGATCTTGTTCGACCATGGGCCCTGGGCAGGGCGACCTGTTAGTGGGCGAAATACCCACAGAACCATAACCGTAAGCACTGGTAACAATAAGGCACCCGAGAATGAATGGGTAATGCGGACTGTTTCGCCATCTACGTACTGGCGTAGGGCCTTAATTCCGTAGTCAATATCAGGAAAACAAGCGACTATCACTAGCCAACTAAGCCAGACAAAGTTTGCCCCACGACAGCGACGGATATCTTTCCAAGGATTAGAGATGGCATATACCGTAACAGCGGCCACACTATGACCAACAAAAGAAGACATGGGAAAACAAGATTGACGACATCAGGAACGAGTTAATGCCCTGGCCATATCCAGACAAATGGCCAGGGGTGCATCGGTCTTAATAGCTTGGGCATCCACATGGGTACGGGTGGCGCGGTAGCCCCCCTGACGTAACGCCTCCATCAGTCGCTGCCTAGGTGGAATATCCATCTGGCCCCGGCGGCCAATGTCCGCTAGGGGATAGTAATAGGGTGGCATGGTTGCCTCTTGCGCCATAACAGCTAGAAGTCGCTGTATTTTTTGAGGCCACTGCCACTGACGGGCTAAATGCTCCATTTGGCCCACATAGTCCGCATCGTGTAGCGGACCAAGCCACAGGGGGCCGCTCACCACCGGAGCTTTCCCACAGGCATCGCACCCCAGCTGCCCCAACTGACGCCAGTTAGCCGTACGAAACTGGCCACAACCATGGCAATAGGCTAAAAATCCCCCCTGGGGCACCTTTGGTAAGCGGGGCAACACCCGCACCATTACCCGATGGATCACGCCATTAAAAATCGAAAATACTGGCTGAATGGACCACCCTCGCTCTGATGCCTTCTGGGCAGCGGCCCCCATCAATAGCCGCAGACCTTGCTCATGGACAGCGGGATGGCTACGGGCACAGGCCCCATAGACCTGGATGCTTTTATCCACACTATGGCCCCCGGTGGTGCGTCCATCGGTGCTGGTCAGGTACAGCAGCCCGCCAAACTTAATGGCCCATAGGGCTGTGCTGATAAACGGGGTGGGACTGCCAAAGCTGTCAATATCGATCAGATCGTAATAGTCCTGGTGCTGGGCACAGCTAAAAAATAGCTGGTTCGCATCCTGGTGGGTGATGCGATAGGTCCCTGGCGTCATCCCTTGACGCAGGTTTTCCGTGAGCACCGCCTGCAAGTCGGGATTGCCCTCATTGGCCCACACCCAGCTGGCCCCGGCCTCCTGGTGGTATCGCAGGGGACGCACACCGCAGCCGGTCATGGCATCGATTACCCGCAGCTGGCCGTGGTGTTGGCGATAGAGGGCGGCGGCTAAGACGGCTAAATCACGGCCGACCTGGCTAGAGGGCCGGTAGAAGGCATTTGCGATCGCAAACCTGACCTTCCCCTCCTCCACCCAGTCATCCCTCACATCACCGCCTCAATGGCCACCGCCATCTGATCAGCATCTAGATCAGTAATCACAAATACCTCTTGCACCGACTTACCCTTGCGAGCAATCAACTTAAACCCACCCCGAATGGGAACCGACGCCTTCAAACGCAGCTTAGGGGCATTGGAACGCCCCCGACTAATCACAGCCGGGGTCAAGGTTTTGATACGGGGATGGTTAGCCAACTTATGGAGAATGGCAATTAACCCCGGCACGTGGGTGGAATGGTTCAGCACAACTCGACCGCGGGGCGCTTTAGCATTATGGGCGGCCATGGATTAGGCCTTCTCCAAAGGGGCCATGGTCAACCCGGCTCGAATTAACTGACTGTGGTATAGTTCCGCTTGCTCCAAAGGACCGACCCACACCGTCGCTTGGCCCTCATAATGCACCTGGTTTGTCAGCTTCCAAGCTTGGTCTGGCGTCATGTGGGGAATATATTTCACCAGGGTTTCAGCCACATACTGAAACGTGTTGAAATCATCGTTCAGCACAATGATTTTGTAATTAGGATAGGGCTGCCGAGTAGTTTGATTCGCCCTCTCCTTAGTCACCGTCGGAGATGCAGACGTCGCCCGCACCGACGAATTATACCGGTGGTTTCGCGGATAAACCGGCCTGCCATAGCTACCATTGACCTGAATCCTACAGCTCAAATCAGGGCCAGGAGCAGCAACACCCGGGTTAAAATTTACCGCCTTCATAGGGTATGACTTCGCAAGGACAACGGACATAACGACCTAACCATCGCCTATGGGAATGATCGTAGACGCCTTTAATATACAGTAATCACAGGATCTGTGAGCTTGAGATACAAGCCCAGACATAAACCAAAAGCCTAGGATAGAACAAACCAGTTCGAAAGGCGTCACCCTTCTAGGTACCATAGGTGAAAAAGTTTTATATTCTAAGCAATTATCGGAAAATACTGACACCATTTACTCACTATTTTCCCAGGGTTCCTTCTACCTAAATCCCCCCATTAAATAGGCAAACAATAGACACATTACCTAGATAAATTGCTAAGTCATTCACGTTTACCCAACAAGATTACCAAATACGTAAAGGAACGAGTATGAACAACTGGCGCTGGCTACAGGGCATCGGTATCGGCATCCTCATGGCGGGTGGAGCCATGGCAATCCAGGCAGCAGAACCATTGCCCAAACCGCTACAAACCTTGCGACTGGCTCAAAGCTATACAGATTTAGTCGCCGTATCGCTGTTTCAGCACTACACCGCCGGTTATCCAGCGCCCGTTTTAACAGACGGATTATCTTCGCAACAAATTGACTCAGTACACATCACCTTTGTGCGCCGTCTCATGGGTAACGCCGGGGATGAAGGAACCATCGCCGGGTATAAGTTGGCATTGAGCAACCCCCAAGCCCAGTCCCAGTTAGGGGTAAACCATCCCCTGTATGGTTTCTTACTGGACAATATGCTGCTCGACAGTGGAGCCTCCCTACCCCTCAATTTTGGTAGCCGTCCCCACGCGGAAGGGGATCTGATGGTGCGGGTGGGCAGCGCAGACATCAACCAGGCCGAGACTGATTTAGAACTGCTGGCTGGCTTAGATGCCGTGGTTCCATTCCTAGAGTTGCCCGACTTGATTTACGCAGCAGATGCTCAGGTTAATGCGGGCGCTTTAGTCGCCGTCAATGTGGGCGCGCGGTACGGTGTCGTTGGCGAGCCGGTGGATTTGGAACCAGAAGACAGCGGTTTGACCCAGCTGGCTAATATTCGCGTCGTCCTCAACAATGGACAGGGCCAGTTTTTGGCTGAGGGAAACAGTACCGCCCTCCTGGGGCATCCCATTAATGCGGTGCGCTGGCTACGCGATACCTTAATCAGCCAAGGGGTGGAGTTAAAACCAGGGGATTTGCTGTCCTTGGGCTCAGTCACCTCCCTAGTGCCGTTAGATGGAGACACCACTATTACGGGCTTAGAAGCCCGCTATTTTGGGCTGAATTCCGATGATGGCTCGGTGGATCTTGACGTGTCCTTTGAAGTACCCTAAACGGCCAATCACCTTGCCAGAGGGGCTCCGGGGAGAGCGGAAGAGGGCGAAGAAACGCCTGTCCCTGCCCTCCTGATGGATCAAAGATAGGGGACGTGCATCATGAATGGGATCTATTGGGTGGCGAAGTTGGCCGAAAAGTTCTCTTATATCCTGATAAATCATTGAATAGATCGTTCATACAGAGATCCCCATGGGTCCCTTGGGCCTAATAACCGTGTAGTTTCCCGTACATGGAAGGCTGTGGAATCTACGGGGCAAGTATGCCGACTGGCTGCAAGCTGAACTCATGGGCCATCTCCCGATAGGCACGCGCCAGCAGTGAACACAGTTGATTCAAAAGATTTTGCCACCCGCTGCCTCTGATATTTTTGACAGACAGTTTTCCCACTGGCCTACTCAAAAGTTACCGAAACAGATTCTGAAACCTCTGTAGTTAGTTAGTAAGTTACCTTAGATACCCAGTTAAGCGCCCAACCTACTGACCCATTTCTCCGTTCCCAAAAACCGTCGCCCGATTAAAAAGTCGTCATGTCTATTCGCTCACACTTGATTCCAGCCTCACTGGCTGTACTGATGGTGGCCGCCGCCAGTCCTAGCCATGCTGTTCAGTTTCCCAATACCAGCGATCGGGGTGCCCCGGCCCGCGGCCCATCCCTGGGTACCCGTGGTGAAATTTGTTTGGACCCAACCCAGCGACCCTCCCTGACCTCCCTATTACCCCACAATGCGATCGCAACCGCCTTTGGGGCCAATACGGACATTCCCATGTCCCTCTGGTTCTACATTCCTGACACCGAAGCTGCCGGGGCAGAGCTAACCATCATCAATGAGCAGGGGGACACCACCTATCAACAAACTGTCGAATTACCCAGCACACCAGGTACGATTCAGCTCAAACTCCCCCAATACCAGGCCGATGGCGTGACCCCCACATTCGATTCTGGCACCC
>CALHGI010000487.1 GCA_938029995.1 uncultured cyanobacterium
GTTGGGTCCCATTGCCCTCGGGTTAACCCTCTCTCCCTTGGGGGGAATTGCTCTCTATGCCTGGATTATTTCGTTTCTCTCGGTGGGTCTGGCCAAGCTGTGTTTTAACGTGGTCACGGCCATGTTGGTAACAATGATTTATCAGGCGGGTCCCCTGGATCCCATGGTCAATATGATTTTGTTGGGTCTTTTGGCTCCCGTCCTCTCCTTTGCCATGGCGGCAGGCGGTGGCATGGCGGTCTTTAATGGGATGCTGGCCACGATTCAACAGTTTTCCTTTAGTGTGGCGTCCCTGGGGTTGCAGTCCTACACCGGAGGTAAATCATGATTCAATTCCTTAATGGTCATCGGGCTGAGCCCGATGACCAGAAGTCGGCCAGTACACATACCACCAATTGGGGTCGCGTCGGCCAAAAGAGTTTTATGGCCATTTTGTTGATCGCTAACCTGGGCCTATCGGGTCTGGTGGGTTTGTTGACTCTCTCGACGCTGTCCTATACGCGACATCTAGCGAAAAAGCCTGCGGCGGCCCTGGTGCAACTGACCGATGGCACCAGTATTCGGGTCAAGGAAACGCCCAATCCGGACCGGGAACCGGAGGTGATTCGAAAATTTGTTACCGACAGTCTGATCTACTTGATGAACTGGTCTGCGGACCTACCTACGGCAGAACCCACTAGCAAGTTTGATGCCACGGCAACAGCGCCGAAGGATACGGGCATTGAAGTTACCCTGGACGATGGGTTTAGTAGAAAGGTCACCACCCCCGCCTGGCAGGCGTCCTTCACCTTAGAAGAAGAATTTCGCACGGAATTTCTTGAAAAACTGGCCACCATGACGCCGGAGGATATCTTTGCCGGTCACAAGGAAGTGGTTCTGAAAATTCGGGAGGTAGGTTATCCCGAAGTCCAAGAGTCGGGTAGCTGGAGTGTGGATATGGTGGCCGATTTGATGGTGTATTCACCCCAAAAACCCACCGGTAAGGCCGTTCCTTTTAATAAACGCATCTATGTTCAATCCATTGAGGTGCCGCCACCGCCAGCACCTGATACCCTCACCCCCTTAGCCAGTGCCATCTATGCAGTGAGGCTCTCCGGCTTAGAAATTACCGGCATGCGAGATCTACAGATTCAAGAATTTACGGAGTAGTTTCCCACACAATCATGAGCGATTTAAAGAACAACACGGGCTATCAGGCGATGGCCCAACTGATGAATTTTGATCAGTCTGAGGCCACCACCCCTGAACCGGATATCAGCGATGAGTCTCTCTTCCATCCTGAGGATGAACCCAGTGCTCGACGGTTCTCCCAAAAGGGCAGCACCAAAATCTTGTTTGTGGCCGGAGGTGTCTCAGTCGTTGCCCTGTTGGTGGGCTTGATTACCAATCAGGTGTTTCGACCGGTATCGGTCACATCTACTGAACCATCCGCACCCACCTATGAGGCCAAGGAAGAATTAACCCTATCCCTAGAACCGCCCACTGAAAACAAGGGCGAACTGGGAGCCCTCCGCACTGAAGTGGCCCTGAAAGACCAGGCACAGGAGTTGGAGACGATGGATGATGAAGATGCGCCAAGCCTTGATGGGGAGGATACGGACCAGCCAACAGATGCTGATAAACCTGTAACGGAACCGGTCCCGAAGACGGCGGCCACGCCCATCGCAACACAACCACCTCCCCAGCCTGCACCGGTTCACCGTGCAGCCCCTCGTGCTGCGGCACCACCACCTGCGTCTGTTCAGCCGAGGTCCACACCCCAGAGGCTAGCCCCCCAGCCCGTGGCTCAACCCGTAGCGGCTCCTGTAGATCCCTGGGACAAATGGCATCAGCTGGCCCAGTCCGGCACCCTGGGGCAATTAGTCTCCCATCAACCGTCTGCGGCTCGCTCAAATACGCCATCGACCTCACGCTCTACCGTTACTCGACGCTCTAACAACAATGCCATCGGTCCGGCTCGTACGGTGTCTTCAAGGTCCTCGTCTTCACAGCCGGTGGTGCAGGTGACGCCTACCACCACGCAACCAGCCGACAATTCCCTTGGCACCTATGTCAATGGCCACACACCTGTGCCGGGAATGCGCCATGCCACTACCCAAATGGTGCCCATTGGGACCACCGCCACCGCCACCGTCACCACCCCCATTCTTTGGCCCGGAGATGGTAGCCAGGTCACACATTCAAGGGCACCCGATACGCCGAAATATATTGTCACCCTGGATGAGGGCCTCACCGCCCCCGATGGACAGATTGTTTTTCCTAAAGCGGCCCGGCTAATTGTCTCGGTGGCTCCCTTGGATACGGCCTCTGGGGTCGCCACCCTTGATGGGCTAGCCGTACTGCGGGACGGGCAATCCTACACCATTCCACCGGGGCAGCTGCATATTCGCGGCAAGCGGGGCAATCCTCTAATGGCTGAGCGGCTAAACGATCCCGGTGGGGCCATCTTTGCCATGGATGCCGGTCTTTTTGTGGTCAGTGGTCTAGCTAATCTGGGCACTATCCTCAATCGGCCCAATAGTTCGACCGTCGTCAATTCTGACTTTCAAGGCACCGTTGCCAATGACTACGACGATCCCAACTTTATCGGGGCGGTGATAGAAGGCGGTGCCGGGGCCCTGGCCGACCGCTTAGCTGAGCGCAATGAACAGGCCATTGAAGCCCTAGCAGAACAACCGTCTACCTGGTATCTACCGGCAGGTACGGAGGTGCAGCTCTTTGTTAATCAGCCCCTACGAATTTGAGGAGAGGATCCATGAACTGGTTTAAAACACTCTTTCCATGGGCGCTATCAGGGGTTGTTCTGACGCTCTCCCCGGCTGCGGTTGCCCTGGAGGTATTAGACCTGCCGTTATCTCAGCTCCAGGGCAATACCCTAACCACTTTATCTGTTCCCAGGGGCCACAGCATTACGCTCTCCTTTATCGAATCGGGTCATCGGATTCAGTCGGTGTGGCTTGATGATCCGTCTCGTCTCGTCTTTAACACCGATACCCCGCTATGCATCCAGGCTAATCAAGGAGACTGTGGTTCGGCGTCTGTAATTCGCATTCGGCAGCTCACCCAAGGTATCGACTTTCCTGCCAATGCGGGCAATCAGTTTCCCACTGGCAATCGCCACGGCAATGGCCACAGCACCGTGATGACCCTGGTGGCCACCCAGGGTCAAAACCAACCGGTCCTTTATTCGGTGGTGCTTAATGTCAGTCCCCAATCCACCGCAACCTACGCCACCATCCGCATCGTCCCCGACCAACCCTATGCCCCGCCCGGCATCGTCCGCCGACAGGTACAAACCCGACTTGCCGAAATCCGTCGAGGTCTCCAACAGGCCCAACAGCAACAGCTAATAGATACCCACCATCCCCAATGGGCCAACCTACAAACCTTTCTCTCCCTCGCCGCCACTGGCAATCTATCCCTCAATGACGCCATCATCCAATCCGGCGTCTCCCGCGAACTACTCGACCGGTTGACCTCAATGGGCACCCAGTCTCCCCCTCCCCCCAGCTCCCCAGCTCCCACTCTCCCCACAAACCAAAACTAACGCCTCCACACCCTCAACCCAATCCCTCCCATGCTCCGCCCTATCCTCACGGCCCTTATCAGCCTGCTATTTTGTCTTGTCAGCGCTGTGCCCCCGGCCATGGCTCAATCGGCCACCCCCACCGCTCTCTATCAGGTGCCACAAGCAGATGGCACTGTCCTGGAAGGTGAAGTGTTTGATCTTTCCCAGATGGCCATCGATGATTTTGGGGCCCTAGATCTCTCTGATGAAACAGCCCAGGCCCAGCTGAGTGAAATTGCACCCCAAATTAATCTCTCCCATCTGCAACCGGGTAATTTGGTAGCCGCTCAGGATTATCTCACCCTCAATCTACTGGATTCTGCATTTGGTATCGGCGAATGGAGTCTGAATGACATCTCTCAAAAGACGGGAGTTGCCTTAGACAATATTCCCCTGTCTGCCTATGGGGAAGCCATTGGCAACCTATCTCTAGGAGAACTCTCTAATGCGATTCCAGCCTTTGCCAACAGTCGCGCCAACCGAAATCCTATCTTTATGGCCGCCATCGACACCTATCAAGCCCAACTAGCAGACCCCAATCAAACGCTGACATTAGCCTTAAACCAAAGGGGTTATGACAATGCTTATTCGGTTCAAGAAATCCTCAATGGCCAGGCACCTGTCCTGTCGGACCTCCCACTTAAGGCCCTGAGTGACCAGCTAACCCAATGGACCGTTCTTGATATTCCAGGTCTCAATGCCACCCCAATCCGTGACTTAGATTCATTAGAAAATGCCTTTGTGGGTGATTTTGACGCCCTTGGGCTAACCGATAAACTTACCCTCAGTGCCTTTCCGAAACCGCCTATACTCAATGACATTATCCGTATGGGGCGGTTTGATGTACCCCTGGGTGAACCTGAACATAACCGGCTTCGGGTGGTCTCCGGTGGGGTGACCAAAGGCGACAAGTTTAATGGTGAAACCTGTGAAGGAGGAGGTTGCATCCATGTAGAACTGGATGAGGTGGGCGCACCGGCCTCATCGGGGCTGAGCGGCTTTGCTTGGATGACGAGCGACCAACAGGTGCGCGATGGCTATGGTCCCCTCTGTGTACCCTTTGGCTGTAAAGGTCCGGCGGGCAACCATCCCTTTGGTAAGGGCTTTCGGGTATTGTTTAGCGATCTCGATGAGGCGGATGGATCCGTGCAGGTGTCGATTTCGTTTCGCGCCTGTCGACGCATCTTTTTTGTGAAAACCTGTACACCCTATGTCTTTCCTACTCCCAACGGGATTCCCATTGGCCGCATCCAGGAGAAAGCTATTTTTCCGGTCACGCCACCGGATATTAAACTCTCGGGTGATGATTTTAACTATGGTCATTCTGGCTATGGCAGTACCGGCAGTCGCTATGGTCGTAATCCTTGTTTCGCAGGGGCGGGTGCGGTTACGGGCGATATGGTGGACCGGGCCATTGAAGCGTTGTTGACGGTGCCACTCTATGACCGTAACGGTCGGGTAGTGGCCCAGGGCTGGGATGAAGCGGGGGTGAGAGAGCATGCGCCGCTACTGATTGGGGCGGCCTTAGAACAGGGTGTGACCGATCCAGCCCACATTGCTTATATGCTTGCGACCACCGGTCATGAGGCCCTATTCCGGGGACCGATTGAAGAGTTTGAGTCGGGCTGGCGACAACGCACCGGACCCGGAGATTACGGGGCGGTTCACAGTGCCACCGGTCATCGGTACTATGGTCGCGGCTATGTTCAAATCACCTGGGCCGCCAACTATCAAAAGATTGACCAGGTGTTGGGCACCAATACGTATCAGAATCCAGACCAGATGTTAGATCCATCGGTCGCCGCTCCCGCTACGGTGATCGGCATGCGCGATGGGATTTTTACCGCTCGCCGTCTGGAGGATTACGGCTATGGCGACAACTTTGACTGGAATGGAGCCCGCAGCATTATCAATAATGGCGATCTCCGCTCGACCATCGGCGGCTATGGTCGTCACATTTATGAATACATTAGGGAGACCTCAACCGATGATGTTCAACGCTCAGAGGCTACGGCGGCCAATACCTGCACTGCAGGCGATGGCGCGGTGTCGTCTCCCCTGGGGGGCACGTCCCTGGACGAGTTACTCAGCACCTATGAGCTAGCTGATTTTCAACGGTTTGATGCCTATCGGGCCTACCGCAATGGCTGGCATGGGGGCATTGATCTGGATTATCGCGCCAATGGAGGAGCCGGTGGCCCGGTCAATTCGGTGGCCCAAGGAACCGTTGTCTCGGTGGCTCAGATTGGTCAGGCCCGTGCCACTGGAGAACCCAGTGTCCAGGTGGTGGTGATGTCCACGGATTCATTGGGACGTCAGATTGAACAACGTTATAATCACCTCTCGCTAAGCTCGGTTCAAGCGGCCACCGGCTGTGGTCTCGGCACGTGTAATGTGCTGGTGGGTGCGGGCAGCCAAATTGGGGCGGTGGGTCAAGAAGATACCTTATCCAGGGGGGCCCACCTCGATTACAAGGTAAAAATCGACGGGCAGTTTGTCGATCCCTGGGGCTTCCTCCATACCCAAGCCGCAGGCGGGTCCGGCACCATCCATACCATCAACCTGGCCACCGGCGGAATCGGCTCCATTGAAGCAGCTCCCTTGGGAATTCCTGCCCCTGAAGAGTCCTCGACTCCCATGTCTTAGCGCCTCACATTTTTTGTTACGTCAAAACAGATTTAAGGAGACATGATGAACCCCGTTAAACCGATCCAATTTCTATCCTTTCTGCTACTCTCAGCCGTCATTGCTGTTATACAACTATCGCCGGTCCATGCGTTGGAACCACCGGCTGGATTAGAGGCGGTCTATCAACAGGTATTAGCTGATTGGGCCAACCCGCTTTTACCGACCCACATTCCCTTTGAATTTACTGCTGTTGAGGCCAGTTCCAGTGCATCCCACTATCTCATCACCATCGGCATTAATGATGTTCAAACGGTGGCTATTGCAGCGGGGGATACGAGCAAACGAATTGACACACTCCCATTCGAAGCGGTTCAACACATTATCCTCAACAACCAAGTGACGGGCTACTTTCTGCCAGCGGGTGAAACCGATGAGGAGCCCCCCGAACTCTCGTTTTTGATTGGCGAGATTAATTACTACGTCGGTGGCTGGGTAGCGCCCGATGAACTCATTGCCATTGCGAATTCCATGATTGATGCCCCATAGAAGCACCATGAACCTATCGAAGACTCTACTACTGACCCTAGCGGCCTGTTTGGTTGTTCTCTTTACCGGGTCATCCCTTCTGGCCCAGGCCACCCCACCCATAGCTGAGGTCATCCAGGCGGAAACTCAAATTCCGGTGCTCATTCCCGATGAAATCCCTCGGGCAGGGGACAGGCCCCTATACCCGGAGATTCTCTACACTGGCCCTGATGGATACTATGTGGCCTATGGATTTATAAAAGACTGTGCCGATGCAGGCTTTTGTAACTATGGCCGTGTCAAGGGCTATCGCATTGGCTCCAGCGTGTCTCACTTTAAGCCGGATTCATTGGATGCGTTGATTGCTGAGCGCACTGATGTGCTAGCAGACGCGCCCCATATCTCACCGGACCCGATTGAGACGATCTCCCTTACAAATAACGCCACAGCAACCGTATTGCCCTGGTATTCCTATACCAATCCCGGTAATACCGAGGTCATATTTGAACGCAATGGT
>CALHGI010000488.1 GCA_938029995.1 uncultured cyanobacterium
CCTCTACTATTGCAGTGATTGTAATCTGTCAACTCTTAATAGTTCCTATAAAGTCTTTAATAGGGAATCTATCAGATCAACATCAGTTCTGATACTACGAGAAAACCTTAATGCTTCGCTACTTTTATCGCGAATGGTTGAATGGTATTCGTAATCAAACCAAAGCTTTTCCCTCGGTTTTACTTATGGATATCGTCATCTTTAGATCAAAAAAATATCATGAAAGCCATGTGCTGAAGGGGATTCATGGATTTTATGACGTTAACGGTCGTTCCATGTCACCCTAAACTAGTTATCATTAATTAATCTTTTCATTAGAAAAACTTATATTGTATTTTGTCTATGGATTATTGATAGTTAATCTCGATTTAGTCCAGGTTTCTCTTGTTATAAAGTTGTCTATATCACTCTTCTCTTGTAGTCAGATTAACTGACTTTAAAACCCGTTTAATATATCTAATATTTCTAAATCATGGCTTTTCTTTTAATAGAACGTCCTTGCTCAATCATGCGCTATCAATGACGATTTATGCCGCCGTTGTGGGCACCGGATTTGCCGCCCGCAAACGGGCTGAAGCGCTGGAGAAAATTCCCCAGGTTCAGTTAGTCGCCGTTGCCAGTCGTAGCCTTGAGCGAGCCCAACAATTTGCGACACAGCACCAGGTCAGGGCGGTGACCAGTGAGGCACTTTGGCTCGATCAACGGATAGATCTCGTGTTTATTAGTACCGTTAATGCGCACCATGGGGCGTTGGTACAACAGGCCCTGGAGCATGATAAGCACGTGGTGGTGGAATATCCGTTGGCGTTAGGGGTGGACCAGGCGGTGATGTTAATTGCCTTAGCCCGTGAACGGCAACGATTATTACATGTTGAGCACATTGAGCTGATTGGTGGTCTGCACCTGGCCATGAAGCAGCACCTGGCCGCCATCGGCATTCCCCACTATGTCAATTACCGCACCGTTGCCCCTAAGCAACCGGCCCTTAAAAAGTGGAGCTACTGTCCAAGTTTGGTCGGGTTTCCCCTAATGGCCGCCCTCTCTCGCATTCAACGATTAACGGATCTATTTGGGCCAGTGGACCATGTGACTTGCCAGGGCGGCATGCAGCTAGAGGCTGATTATTTTCGCAGCTGCCTATATAGCGCCCAGCTAAGGTTTAGCGGGGGCACCCTGGCGGAGCTGACCTATGGGAAGGGGGAAGGTCTGTGGCAGCGCAGCCGTTATATGGAGGTTAGGGGAGACCAGGGCTGCCTCAGTTTTGATGGCAACCAAGGGTGTTTAGTTACGGCGGCCGGGGAGCAGGCCATCGCTGCGGCCCCCCGCCAAGGCCTATTTCAAAAGGACACCCAGTGGGTGGTGGAGCATTTGCTCACGGGCCAGCCCCTGTATGTCACCCCCGAGGCTAGCCTGTATTCGTTAAGGGTTGCCGCCGCGATGCAGCGGTCGGTGGAATCAGGCCAGCGGGTGGGGGTGGCCTAGGTTTCGGGTCGAGTGTTAACCCCGATGCACCAGTACCCCTGGGCTTTCCTGCTCCGGCACAATGTCCATCACATCCATCCGGGCACAGTATTCGAGGTCGGCGGTGTTATTTAGCCGCAGCAGGCGCTGGCCGTGGGTGGCCACATGCATCAGCTCAAGCATGCGATCTTTCCATTGTTCATATAGGGCCACGGCGGCGACTGCGGAGTCATTGTCAGTGCAGTCGACAAAACTCTGGCCGGTGGCCGTCATCACACCGTGGATAATGGCTCCGGCACAGACGGTATCTTCTAGGGAATTGGTGCCTTCCCAGCCGGACCCCACTAGCCAAACCGTTTCAGGTTTATGGGCCAATAATTTCTTGACCACGGCCTGGCGGGTGGTGAGGGCTGCGGTCATCACTAGGGGGGTGGCCTGAATACGCTCTAAACAGCGGGTGCCGTTGGTGGTACTCATAAACAAACGGCGACCGGCGGTGAGTTCGGGGGAATGGTCGCGGGGGGAATTGCCGAGGTCAAACCCGTCCACCCGTTTACCACCCCGCTCTCCAGCCAGAATACATTTCTCTGTGGGCCATTTCTCACTAGCCTTGACTAGCTTATCTAGGTCACTAAAGGCTTCTATGGCCTCAGCTCCTGCGGCAAACGCAGCGGCCATTGTCGTGGTCGCCCTCAGGACATCAATTGCGATCGCACAGTCAGGAAGACTTTCAGCCGGGGTTTCTTCCGGTGTGTGATAAACGGATAATTTCACAAAAATTTAGGAGCGGACAGACCAAACTATTCTAGGCGGGAACGTACGCAAAAGTGATGACGACTCATCAAATTCCCCCCACAAACCGGCCCGAATTTAACAATCCATGGGGGTCAAACTGTTCCTTCACCGCTTTCATGGTGCCCAGGGCATTGCCCCCATACCCCCAAGGGTCCATGTCTAGAGACGGCGGTGCCTGCAAAATCGTTAAATACCCTTTGTGGGCAGCGCAATGGGATCTCAGCCTGCCTACGGTATCAGCCAGTCCAGAGTCCTGGGCCTCTGAGCCCTGACCAGGAGTATCAGAGGGAGTAGCCGCCAAGGCAATTAGCCCCAAGCCGCTGGCATTGTGCAACCGACCCAGCCAGCCCGAAGGTGATTTCTCCAATTGCTGTAACAACGGCACCAACTGGGTTGGCAGCAGTCCAACCTTGCACAGCACCCCCGTTGGACTGGCCAGCTGTCGCGCTAGGGACGACCAAAACGGTCCATCTTCCACCACCTGACTTGTCAGCCCCACCCCATGGGCAATGGCCTGAAACCGCGCCACCTGTTCCTCCACCCCGGCGGCAATGCCTTGAAACCGCCCCGCCAGCTGCACACCGTTCCCCGTCCCAATAACATCCATGGCCACGGGGGTAATCCCCTGGAGTCGGGTCTGTAAGGCGGCTTCGGCAATGGCCTCGGCGGCCCCCGATAGCA
>CALHGI010000489.1 GCA_938029995.1 uncultured cyanobacterium
CCACGGCCGGTGACAGCCTGGCCGTTGGACTCAGTCGATGGGGGACCCGTTAGCCCCGCCAGTGGGCAGACCACTGCGCAGACCACTGGACAGACTACTGGGCAAACAAATAGACGAAGGCGCGTCCCTCCCCAGACGAAATTCCCACCTTTGGTGGCCCAGCTATTGGCCCCCTTGGGGCGGCTGCCAAAAGTTGTTTTAACAGCGGTTTGCGCGTCCTTAATTGTGTTGCCAATTCTCTATGTGTTGGATCTTCGACTGTCGGGGTCTAAGGAAGCCTCCCTGGATTTAGACCAGGCCACGACCTTAATCACGGGGGATACGATTGCGGGGTATGAAGTCACTGACCACATGCGCATTCGTCCAGTGCATCCGGTGACCGGAGCCCGAAATGTGCCCCACAACGGAGTGGATGTGGCCACTCCTTCGGGAACGCCCGTGTATGGGGTGGGGGTGGCGGGCGACAAAATTACGGTGGAATGCTGGTGGGATGTGGACGGCGGTGGCTGGGTGGCGGATCAAACTACCGAGTCCTTCCCTCAGTTGGTGTTTCAGTCCCTACATCTATTGGAAAATGAATGCCGTTCGGGGTCGTTCACCAGCGGTGAAGTGATTGCCCTGTCCGGCAATAGCGGTCTGGGGTCGGGGGAACATTATGATTTTCGAGTCAAACTGGAGGGGCGCTATATTGACCCGCCGAAGCAGTTTTTAGAGGCGGCCCTCACGGGAAAAACCCTATTGTTGGACGGTCGTTTAGCAGAGTGAGCCCAGCCCGCCTTGGCCTGAATGCTTGGGGATTCCACCGGGCTCGACATGTCGCTTGGCGCCCATGTCCTAGTAAATCAAGGGTTGAGGACATGGACGATCGTTTTATGCCCTTTGCCTACATTAAAGGCTGATCGGGGCTACAGACCGTGGACCAAAACTCTATGTCGGTGCGGGAGTCGAGGACGCCGGTGAGCTGACTGCGGTAACCCGTTAGGCGCTCTCGTTCTAGTCCCTCAGCGTAGGGGATGAGTGCGTCAACGGTGGTGGTCACGCAGACCCAGTCTTTGGTTTCGGCGGCTAATGAGAGTCGCTCTTGGAGGGTATCAACTTCCGCTTGGATAGCGGCTAGACGATCGCGCTCGATGTAGTACTCCATGTTTGCGATCGCATTAATCGCATACACATCCCCAGGCCGTTGCTGTAAGGCCCGCCGAAAATTCACCAGGGCCGTTTGGTAATCATATTCGTCCGCATAGCTATAGCCTAGGCCCATAGCCTGGGTATAGGCATCCTGTGCTTCAGACGGTGCTTCCGCTTGGGCCAAAGCCGCTGTATCCGGTAGAACCAAGGCCGCTGTGCCTGGTAACACCAAAGCTAATCCTACAAGTGAGCCCCATAACCACTGTTTTCCCATAGATTTTTTCCATTACCTCTATGTTTTCGACATTGTTAGCACGGATTGTCCCAGGTCACATGTAAGTTGAGCCCCAGGGTTAGCCCCAAAAGCACAGCTATCGAGCTGTGGGCCGATCCTCGTATTACTCCCAGTATCATTGCCATACATTGGCTAACCAGGCTACCCCATCGATGGGCCAATGTTTCATCACCCGTGCACTAGGGAAAATCCACCTTGCGCAGGACATCGATAAATTGTTACATTAGTTCACATTAATATAAGTTTACAAAAGCCTAGGCCCATTGATTGGCGCTGAAAAATTTCAACCAAGGTTGTTTTGGTCGATGTAATCCTATTCAGCCCGCATTAGCGGTTGAGGAACCACCTGTGGAAGCATCTCAGTTAATTCAGCGATATACCCTCGGACAGCGTCAGTTTGCCCGGGTCGACTTGCGAGAAGTCCAGTTGCCTGAAGCTAACCTGACTCAGGTTTGTCTGAATTATGCCGACTTGACTTGGGCCAACTTAAGCCAGGCCAACTTGAGTCAGGCTGAACTCTGCGGGGCCATGATTTGGCGAGCCCACATGAGCTGGGCCAATTTAAAGCGGGCCGATTTAAGGCGGGCATTGCTATTGCGCAGCTGTTTAACCTTTGCGGATCTGACGGAGGCTTCTCTGCAGCAGGCTGACTTACGGTTGAGTGACCTGGGGCAGGTCAATTTACAAGGGGCCAATCTCCAGGGGGCAAAGCTATGTCTGGCGGACCTGAGTGGGGCGGACCTGAGTGGGGCCAACTTGACCGGGGCGGACCTCACAGGAGCAATTTTGAATGGCGTTAACTGGCGCGGTGTCCGCCTAGAGGGGGCAATTTCTCCGCCGAGGATAACCACTGCCTTAGTTTAAGCGGGGCCGTGGACGGATGGCCGTCTCTACACGTTTTCGTAGGCCCAAAGTCGGATGTGGGCCACCTCCGGTGAGGCCACTACGGCGGCAGTGTAGCCGTTGCAGGGGACAAACACCCGCAGTTGCCATGGCTGATGTTGCCCTTTATCTGGCCATTGATGCGTCCGTTTTTCTGGGGTTGGCAGGTTTAGGCGGGGGGTGGGGGTGAGCTCCACTTCAATGGCGGTTAAGGATTCGCTAATTCCCTGGCCCGTAGCTTTGAGGTAGGCCTCTTTGCAGGTCCAATATTCTAAGAAGGCCTTGCTTTGATGGGCTGGGGCCACCTTGCCCATGGCCTGTTGTTCAGAGCTGGCCAGGCAGCGGCGGATTAATCCTTCTAAGCTATCCATGGGACGCAGCTGTTCAATGTCCACCCCCAGGCCCTGCCTGGCTACGCCGCACAGGGCATATTCCCCGGAGTGGGATAGGTTGAACTGTAGCGAGGCATGGTTTCTCAACTGGGGCTTGCCCCGGACTCCGTAGTCAAAAGCCAGGCTGGCAGGAGGCTGATGGGAATAATGGGCTAAAATCTGGCGTAGGCTGCTGCGGGCCACGGCAAATTTGCGTTGATCGGCGGCAAACCGATAGCGTTTAAATCGGGTGACCTCATCCTCCGACAGGGTATCCATCTGAACTGGACGGTCTAATGGGATGCGCCATAGATCTAGGGTGGTTGGCTCTAAGGTGTCGTAGCAGTCATCCGTGGGGGGCCGCCAAGACTTGTTTTCCAGGCCGTCTTCTAAATTGTTTCGTCGGCCGCATTTACTATTGGTACCGGTGTCAGCATTTGCACCTGTGTTGTGGGTCATAACGTTCGGGATTTGTCACCATGCATCTGGCATCGGATGCGTTGGATTGCCCCTATTTTAAGCTCACCCGTTACCCCCATCCCTGGTCCATCTTGCTCGCCCATCGGCCCCAGTTCCATCGTCGCCCCGTTTTATCCAAATTCTCTGCCGTTTATGTCCCCGTCCTCTCCCCGTCCCGCTGTCCCCGGTGCTGCAGTTGACCCTCAGCCGCGTATTGTCATTGTGGGTGGCGGGTTTGGCGGTTTGTATACGGCGCTCTATTTGCAAAAATATCGTCACCTCAGGGGGAGCTTCATTACCCTGATTGAACCCCGTGGGCATTTTTTGTTTACGCCGCTGCTGTACGAAGTCTTGACGGAGGAAATGTTGCTTTGGGAAGTGGCTCCCTCCTATGACACCCTGCTGGCGGATACGAATATCCAATGGCGGCGGGACTGGGTTGATCATATCGATCTGGAGCAACAGCGGGTGACCCTACGCCAGGGGGATGACCTGGCCTATGACTACTTGGTGGTGGCTACCGGTGTAAAAACACGTCGTTTGCCCATTCCTGGTATTTACGACCACGCCATCACCTTTCGTAGTTTGGGGGATGTGGTCAAGGTGAAAAGTCAGTTGGATCGGTTGGATCAGGCTTCCCATGGGGTGGCGGTGACGGTGCTTGGGGCCGGGGCCAGTGGGGTGGAACTGGCGACAAAGGTGGCGGATCGTCTGGGAAAAAAGGCCCAGGTGAGGCTGGTGGATCGGGGCGACCAAATTCTCAAGCCGTTTCCTCGGGGACTGCGACGTCAGGCAATGCAGGCCCTAAAGCAGCGTAATGTAGAGCTGCTTTTGCAAACCCAGGTGGATGCGGTGGGTCCAGCTATGGTGCGGTTGGATGGGGTTGAGGTGCCTAGCCACCTGACCCTTTGGGCTACGGGGGCTGAACCCTTGCCCTGGCCCGGCCCGGCCGTGGCCACCAATGAGCAAGGGCAGGTGTGGGTGCGGCCAACCCTCCAGCTAGGGGACTACTTTAATGTCTTTGTAGTTGGGGATATTGCCGCCCAGGATCGGGCTACCCCCAATACGGCCCAGAATGCTTACCAGGCGGCGGCAGCGGTGGCCAAAAGTTTGGCCAATCTGACTCGACAGCGGGCGCCCAAACCGTTCCGTTACCTTCACTTGGGG
>CALHGI010000490.1 GCA_938029995.1 uncultured cyanobacterium
TTCATTACCTGAATTATTAAAAGAATTTGACCCAGAACAATCGCCATCGGTCCCCCATGGGACCCCCCACAAACCAGAGGCCAATAACAATGAAGTCACCCTGTTGCGCCAAGAATATGCCCGCTTAGAGCAGCGGCTCGATAAACAACGTCAGGTGTTACAGTCCCAATTTCAAACAGATGCCCTACGGGTGTTAGAGTCTTGGCTGACCTACTGGCCCACCGCAGCAAAAGCCGCCACAGATCGCGATGGCTTTGACGCTAAGAAACTGTTGCCCTTGGTAAAACCGGTGGAGCGGCTGGTGGCAGAGTGGGGGGTGAGCGCCATGGGCACCGTCGGCGCAGAACTCTCCTATGATCCGCAATACCATCAGCTGGCTAGGGGCACGGCTAATCCTGGCGAGCGGGTGCGCATTAGCCATGTGGGCTATCACCATGGCGATAACCTATTACAGCGGGCTAAGGTGGTGCCCATTCATGCCGATCGTTAATCTGATGGCGGGGTGTTTAGCTAGGGGCGAGATCTTGCAAGTGCTGATCTGTTAGTGAAGAATAGAGAAATCAGAACAGTATTTTAGAGGCCGAGTTTGTTCTGACGGGGGCGACTAGGATGATGCGATCGCGTCCCTTGGCCTTGGCCTGGTAAAGTGCCTGATCGGATCGTTTTATCAGCGTTAACGGAGAAAGATATGGAGACGGAAACTGATGAGCCATTCCCATACTTAAACTAACTCGATGATGCGGTAGTTCTGAGGTTTCGTGAAGAATGGCTACCTCAGCCAAATTTGCTTGCACCTTTTTAGCAATGGTGTGGGCATAGTCCGGCAACATATTGCTTAGCAGCAGTGCAAATTCTTCACCTCCATAGCGAGCTACCAAAAAGGAGACATTACCGTAATTACTTAGGGATTGGGACACCGTCTGGTGAATAATTTGACTAACCCTTTGCAGACAAAGATCCCCAGCGGGATGACCATAGGTATCGTTATAGCGTTTAAAAAAATCAATGTCACAAAGGATCAGAGTCAGCGACTGCCGCATTTCCTGCATCTCACCCCATAGTTGATGCAAAGTATGATCAAATTTACGTCGGTTGGCTATCTGGGTTAATCCATCAATGTTAGCCAGATTTTGTAATTCCTGGTTAGCTGTAGCTAACTGCTGTGCCAGGACCTTTTCCCGCCCGATCTGTTCTTGCAACTCAGTCGTCCGTTCTTCTACACGAGTTTCAAGAGTTTGATTCATTTGTTCTAGGCTGTGGAAAGACTGTTGTAAAGCCTGGGTCATAAAATTAAAAGCCTGGGCCAACCCATTAACCTCTGCCACAGAACTTACCGTGATTTCCTGTTGTAACTTGCCCTGGGCCATTGCCGCTGCTGCTGTCTGTAAACGCGCAATGGGACGACTAATTCGTTGAGCAATGAGCAAACTAATCCCGGCTGAACCTGCTAATACCAGCAGGCCTAGCAGAATTGTTGTGTGCATACGGTCATACAGTGGTGTCATAAAGTCGGCTATTGGCAACGCCACCACCATGAGCCAATTCAGGCCATAGCCGTCGTCTAGTTTTTTAACCTCTATAAAATAGCTTTGACCATTGATCTCAGCGATTTGATGGGTATCCTCCATAATTTGTGCCAGGCTACCGTAGGTGGATTGCAGATTGTCGAGAGTCTGCCGGATAGTTGGATTTTGACTCTCTAACCCATGGCGCAGTTTTCGACCCATCTCGGTTTCAACATAGAGCGGTTCATTTAGTGAACTGGCAACTATGGCCCCAGAGGGTTCTACGATTAGGGCTATGCCATTCGGACTGAGGGTAAAACCATGGAGCAGATCACTGATCTGATTCAAGGAAAGGTCGATGGCTAATATCCCTTGCAGGTTCTGATCAGCATAGATTGGCACAGCAGAGGTAATGCCCAGGATGGGTTCGGACGCGAACAAATACACTGGGGACCAGGTGGCTATACCTTTTTCTAAGGCCGCCTGATACCAGGGGCGCTGGCGAGGATCATATGGAACCGAATCTAGAAGTTGAGTGCGTTGACCCTGGTCATCCAAACTATAAACAAGACGGGGCTGATCCCGATCCCGAATATGTACAGAATCATTTTTACCCGCTTTGACCATTAAAAACCGGCCAGCTTGATCCGCCACATAGAGGCTATTGACAGTATCTTCCAGCTGGATTTGTTGCCAGAAAAGTTTTTCTAACTGTTCGAAGTCTGTCAGATCTAGCAAATTGTTTTCCACCATCAATTGGTTAATGCCCAAAAAGGTGTAAGGCGTATTTGCCAGTGCTTGGAACTTTTCTTCGACACTAAGGGTGATTTTATGACTAAGTTGACGAGCTAGATCTTCGGTAGCTTGCTCACTCGTTTTGAGAAACAACCAGCCCATCACTCCCACAATAGAAGTCGTTTGGACGACAAAGGGAATCACCAAAATCCACTGAAGTGGCAGCTTAATGAGGTTTTGCCAAAGGCGACGTAACATCCAAATTCCATAATATCTCTGGGGATAATATTAAGGTTCCCCAAACAGCCATTGGCATAATTACTCTAATCCTATTTGGAGGATTTATCGCCACCACAAAAAATAGGATCTAGTGTTGTCATATACAGGAATTTGACCTAAAAACAATCTCCAGCAGTCTTCCCAGGGACCATGGCCAACACCAGTAAACCAGGGGCCAATAACAACAGAGGCCCCCTATTGCGTATGCCCTATGGGCGTTAGAATTTTAGCCCACTGACCCACCGCAATAAATGCTGCCAGGATGGCTGTGATGCCAAGAAGCTGTGCCACCAGTACCACCTTTGGCGCGACTGGTGGCGGAGTGGGGACGGTGCTAATCCTTAAATGAACATTCAACCGTGATCTGCAGGTTCGCCTCGGCACTGCCCTCTGTGATGTAGGGAATTCCAGAGGAACCGGCTATTTTGAGACCAAACACCAGGTTAACTTTATCCACATTGCCACTGCCCAGTTCCCTAAACGCGTTGAGGACGTAGCGGGTGTACTGGGTGATTGTATTTTTTACTGAGGGCAGCTGTCTTTGGATACCGGCAGAAACCGCTCCTTTAGAGACACGTCCAGACTCACCACTGCTGGATGGGGCCGGTACATCGCTACGTTCGGCTGCTTCGATGTAGATAATCGTGCCGTCGTCTAGGGTAATGGGTGCTAGTTGAGACATGGTAGGTGTCCTGGGTTGAGTAGATGCTTTTCTTTCTATGCCCAGTTTCTAAGACTCACTATCGTTGATATGGCAAATGACTGGATTCAGTCGGACGTTCGTCTAT
>CALHGI010000491.1 GCA_938029995.1 uncultured cyanobacterium
AGGCGATATTCCCACACTAGCTCCCAATCGGACTCTGACCGCAGCAGCAGGCAGCTTGCTACAGTTTGCCATTATCAAGGATGGCAGTCTCGATAGCTTGCGCCGTGGAGCGGGAGGAACCCTTGCGTTAACGACCAACGGCCAGTCAACTGTGACAGACCCGCTGAGTAATGGAGCCGTACAAGTTGGGTTTAGCCTAGGCCAAGGTTCCTTTGATCAGCTGGTGGTGAATGCCCTAGTGGGGGCAGCGATACCAACGGGAGCAGCACTACAGGGCCTGAGCGAGGATGCTGAACTGATTGATCTGCGCAATGCGACGGGCACCCTAACGGCCACAATAGACGTTTATCGTGAAGCAGCATTAGACAGTGTGGCGGGTTTATTTGTCGTCGAAAATGAACAGGGTCAAGTCCGTGACGCCCTAGGAGTACTAATCAATCCGGGGGATACGGGATATGCCCAGGCAGCTTTGGCCCAACGATTAGATTTCGACCTGCAAGGCATCAATGGTGAAACCGTAAGTTATACCAGCGAGGTTTTAGGTGGCCAGTTGCTATCGACCTTTTTAGTCGTAGATGGAACAGTGGCTGACTTCCTGGATGGTAATAGCGCAAATGATCCTGCCATTTACTTCACCCAAACCTTGGGTAACAGCGATGGCACAGATCATGTTCGCCTCTTAGGCAACAACACTTTTGGGTTTGAAGATCTAGCAGGAGGCGGAGATATGGACTTTGATGATGTCGTCATACGGGCTCAGTTTAGCTAGGGTTTGACAGCAAAACTAATGCATACAACGGTTTTATTACGCCCATGGCTGTTGCTACCTCACGTTTTTGGGATTAAAGAACCAAACGTGCAACGGCCCTAGTCATCGGTACGTTGGCTACATCTGCATCAAGCCACATTTGCGGCACAAAAAAGCCAGCAGTTGGAGCTGCTGGCTGGACAGGAGTAATCAATTGATCAAGGAGGACAAGCCTTCGCTACTAGCAGAAGTGATCAATAACTACAGCAGCGACAGACGCAAAGCCTGTAATACCCAGCGCAATAAAGGGATTTTGGCCTTGGTTGACGGCAAACGACGTGATAATGCCTGCACCGAGAGCGGCAATGACAAATGCACCTAACCAGTCTTTTCGGGCGTTGTACATAGGGTGCAGCGAGGGAGACAAGCAATAACAACTGGAATTCAATCTATCACTAGCCCTCAAGGCACATGAAGTATTCAGGACATTCTGTAATCAAGGTTTAGGCTTAGAGATGTTTTGTTACAAACGTCTAGGGTATGTCCTTTGACCCTGGATTGAATCAACGTGACGCCGGCCTACGCCAACGTCGTGCCACCTTCTGTAATGGATTTAACGGTGGCTAATAGCTGAGCTACCTTGGTCAAATCCTTGTCTCCGGGAGAATGTTCTACACCACTGGAAAGGTCAAGACCATCGGGTGACAATGTTGCTAAGGCCTCAGCAACATTGTCAGGGCGTAGTCCCCCCGCCAAAAACCAGGGTTTTGTCGGGTGAAATGTTTGTAGTGCTTGCCAATCTAACGTGTGTCCGGTGCCACCTAACTGATCTGGATGATAGGCATCTAGTAAAAATGTATCTACGTAGGGAGCGTAGGTCTTTAATTGTTCTAGGTCATCGGGTTGGCGCAGACGCAGTGCTTTAATGATCTCCACATGGGGTAAGGCCATGCGAAGCTGCTGGCAATAGTTAGGGGATTCCTGACCGTGAAGTTGCACTCCGCTCAGGTGTCCTAGGTCAACGGTTTGTTCGATTTGTTGCATGGAGGCATCAGCAAACACTCCAAAACAATCAATGGGTGGCAGCTCTTGCACGATTGAGTGGATCGTAGGTGGGGACACATAGCGTGGAGATTGTTTGACGCAAATAAAGCCTAAAACTGAAGCCCCCATGGTTGCGATCGCAACCGCTTGGTCTGGTTTAGTCAGACCGCAAATCTTAACCCGCATAGATAATGATTAAAAAGATTCGGAAATCCTGTAATGACATTTGTAAGCCCCTCATTAAAATGAAGTCAGTGCTTGAAGTTCAAATGACTAGCAAACCCTCAGACACCCCCTGGGTTTACCTGACAAAAACATACAGTTCTGAATAGGGACGTGTTTTTGTAGGAGTATTTAATCATCCTGTCCCTGGTTTTTCTAGGCATATCAAAGGTATATCACTATGCAATCCGGTTGGCGCATTGGCACGATTTTCGGCATTCCCCTCTTCGTTGATAACTCGTGGTTCTTTATTGTGCTGCTGATGACGTTTGCCTATGGTAGCGATCTGCGTAGCGATGGTTTTGCCTTGCCGGTAGCGGCAGTCATAGGCTTAATCATGGCGCTCATGTTATTTGGCTCCGTACTGCTCCACGAACTAGGCCATAGTCTAGTAGCCAAGCGCCAGGGCATTCAGGTCAACTCCATCACCCTATTTTTATTTGGTGGCATTGCCTCAATCGATAAAGAATCGAAAACTCCAGGCCAAGCATTTCAGGTTGCGATCGCAGGCCCCCTAGTAAGCTTTTTTCTATTTGTATCCCTCTCCCTACTGACACAACTGCTCCCCAATCAAACAGTTATTCTATTAGTCGTAGGCACCATTGCCCGCATAAACCTTGTGCTGACCCTATTTAACCTCATTCCAGGACTCCCCCTAGATGGTGGCCAGGTGCTCAAAGCAGCTGTTTGGAAAATGACCGGCAGCCGAGCCCAAGGCGTTCGATGGGCAGCTCGCGTCGGCCAACTTTTAGGATGGATGGCCATTACAATCGGCATTTATGCATATTTAAGCACCCAACAATTCCAATTCCTCTGGTTATCCCTGCTGGGATGGTTTGCAGTACGCAATGCAGGCGCCTATAACCGAGTTAGTGATTTACAAGATGCCATTGCCAGTCTCAAAGCTAAGGATGCCAGCGTACGTGAATTTAAAGTCATTGATGCCACAATGACATTGCGGGCGTTTGCCGATGATCAGCTACTCCATGAAGGCAAGTCCATCGTCTACTTCGCCGCTTCCAACGGCCGCTATCGAGGCATGGTATCCCTGGATGATTTGCGTCAGATTGAGCGTAGTCAATGGGAACATCAAACCTTGGAAGAAATAGCCCATCCCCTACTAGACGTTCCCTACGTCAGGGAGGAAACCCCCCTGTCAAAAGTAATTACGGATCTAGAAGAAAACGAGCTGAAACGAATTACCGTCCTCTCCCCTGCAGATGCTGTGGCCGGAACCATTGACCGCGGCGATGTGGTGCGAGCATTAGCTAAACGGCTCAACTTTCCAATTTCAGAAGCGATTATTGATCGGATCAAGGAAGATGGCACCTATCCATCTGGTCTGCAGCTCGCAGCTATTGCCAGAAACGCAGAGTAATACATAAATCCAATAATCAATCCGTATAAATTACTTCTGGATATGCAAAAAGCCACAATATTTTAAGCAATTCATCTTATTTCTCAGGCCTTATATACGGTTTATCCAAGACGAATAACGTATGGATATAAGGCCACCAGAGGCTTATAGACCTCTCAGGCACGTTCAGTGATTTATCCATTGGTTGCCTTACATCGTGGCAGTTAACATACTGTCATAGTTGAAATGACGGTGCGGCAAATGGTCATAATGTCGCACCCTGCAAGGTCTTTTATGAAACATCGGGTATCTAAATCTGGGTGGCGTTTGCTGCCCGGGCTCTTAGCGGCAGGACTAACGCTCATGGCAAGTCGCGTTGGTTGGGTACAGCCCCTAGAGCAAAACATCTACCGTTCTCTGTTTCAAATCAGAGGTGAACAACCATGGGACGATCGAGTAACTCTCATTGAAATCGATGATGAGAGTTTGGCTGAGATTGGCCAATTTCCCTGGCCCCGTCATTACTACACCCAACTACTCAATCAGATTACCCCTGCTAATCCCAGTGTTATCGCCTTTGATATTCTCTTTGCTGACACCAGTGCAGATGATGCAGCCCTAGTCACAGCCATGTCTCGCCATGGTGACGTCATTGTAGCCACAGCATGGGATTCACAGCGAG
>CALHGI010000492.1 GCA_938029995.1 uncultured cyanobacterium
ATATTGAACAAAATTGTTTTCATGCCTGATTAATGAAGTGCGGTCTCCATTCATTTTTAAGGGATTACAGTCTTTTGTGATGGTTGTTGTAGCCTGAATGAATACACCCAATCAGATCTATTTAAGTCTACCCGCAATGTCTGTAACAATAGCTGCCATAGAATACCGCTACATAACTGGATATGTTGTTTTTAGAGATGGATTAATCCGGTTTTATTCTTGTTGATTGTGAGCATAATACAAAAATAATTGCCAACAATATTTGTTTTATCCACTAATAAATTTTGGGGATGGTTGGTTGCAGGGCCTAAGCGGACCCCTGATAACTTCTAGGGATGGTTGGTTGGGGAGCCTAAGTGGACCTGCTGGGGCGGATAAATCCATGAAATTGTCACAATAACTGTCACACAGACGCAATACTGGTCAGGCCAAGCCGATTAGAATCCTGAAAGTGTAACTGTAGTGACCAGAATGACCCCTGAGTGCCTGGATCAGTTTTTTTCGAAATCACAGCGGCAGCATTACGTGCAACGACTATTGGGACGGGTGGGGCTGACCCGGCGGCGGGCGGAATGTTTTGTGCGGCTATGGGCCTATCTACAGCTGAAGCAAACGGATACTTCTGCACCATTAAGCCAGCTAAAACCGATCGATCGGTGGGTGGATTGTACCTGTCGTGAGGCGGCTGCGTTGTTTTATGCCGAGTCTGAACGGGGTAGCGAGCGCTCTGCGGGCATGATGCTGGATAAGTTGATGGCCCTGGGGCTGATTCAAAAGCAGTTTGATGGTAATACGATTGCGATCGCAATTCCCCAACCCCCAGAACTGCACCAAACCAACCCGAAACCGGCCAGGGTAATCGTAGACCAGTTTGATCCCCGCTGCGATGCCATCCCCGTGGCTAACCTGCTTGCCAGTCGCTACAACTGGATGAACAACAGCACCACCGCCGTGCCCTATCGCATTACCGAATTATTGCGCCAGTGGGCCGACGGCTACAGCCGCGGTATGCGAGTACTACGCCGCAGCGATAACCTCAACCCTGTGGGCTTTTGTCTGCTTTATCCCACCACCCGCGATTCCGAAATTCACTTTTTCGGCCCCCCCACCAAAGGCCTACACCTCAGCGGTATCGCCACCGAAGATCCTTTTATCCTAGCCGCACCGGGGGACGAAACCTGCCGCGCCGTATTTATCCGTAGCTGGAACATTGCCCCAGAGTACGAGGCCCAGTCATTACTGCTGCTACAAGACACCCAAAGCACCCTCAAGGCCATGCAGCAAGATTTTCCCAGCCTATGCGATCTCCATACCCTAATTATCCATCGCCACTACGAACCCCTGGCAACGGCCCTGGGGTTCCAAAAAACAGGATTAGATAGTCAGGCGGCCATTTACTGGATGTATTTAGCCTTAGATCGATTTTTAGCAATTGATATGGAAGCTCTTCCCGCTGCCAGCCTAAATCTTTCCTAGCCTTATATTTGGGGCAGGCCCTGGGCGCTGCCCCTACGGCAATGGATGGAGCTAAAAATCACCCGCTGCCTAGATTCTTTCCAACTGTCCCCGGCATACCGTTGGCTGAGCCGACAAATCAGCCGGGGCGCAGTGCATAGCCGGCCCAGGGGGACCGGGGGAAGCCTAGGCTAGCTTTGATTTTGATAATAGTCTGGGCCCTTATTTACAAAGTCCAGGGTATAGGCCTGGGTGTAGTCTGTGTCTGAGTTAAACACACCGGCTGTCGACATCTCTTCAAAAAAGGCCTTCCAGCGCTCATTGGTCATGGCTCCAATGCCCTTAGAGTCAGCATCGCCCGAAAGCGCAATGCCATACTCTTGCATTTTCTCCAAACTGTAGGCCAACTGCTCGTCGCTCATTTCTGGATTGGCTTGCTTAATTAGCCCATTACCCAGGGCCGGATTTGCAAAGTAGCTGTACCACCCCTTAATGGAGGCATCCACAAAGCGTTGCACCATATCAGGATCGCCATCAACAATCTCTTGACGGGTCTCAATGGTTGTTGCATAGGCGCTATAGCCATAGTCCGCCAACAGAAACACCATGGGGTCAAAGCCCCCCTCTTTTGAAATGGCTAGGGGTTCAGAGCTAAGATAGCCTTGCTGGGCTGAGTTTTTATCCGCTAAAAATGGCCCTGGGTTGAAATTATAGTTGCGCTTCATATCGTCAGTAAAGCCGTATTTTGCCGCTAAAAAAGGCCAGTAGGTTACATTGGCCGCCTTAGAAATAAACGTCGGTTTTCCCTTCAGGTCCGCCAGGTCCTTCACACCCTGGTCAGGATGGGCAATGAGAATTTGTGGATCTTTTTGGAAGATAGCCGCCACAGTTATCTTAGGAATACCTTCTTCGACGGCCTTGATGGCGTTAGCGGTATAGCCCATAAAAAAGTCCACGGCCTTACCCATGAGTAGCTGGGTCCCATTCACCTGGGGACCCCCCATCTGGATGGTGACATCTAGGCCATAGTCTTTATAAATGCCAGCCGCCACGGCTTGGTAGAACCCGCCATGTTCTGCCTGGGCGTACCAGTTGGTACCAAAGGTAATCTGCTGCAGTTCACTGGATGTGGTCGATTCGGCCCCAGCCTCCGGTGCCGTTGGGGCCGTACTGCCACAGGCGGCCAGTAAACCAGTCCCGGCGGCCAAGGAGCCGTACTGGATAAAGCGACGACGATTGAGTCGAGTCATGGGAAAAATCTCCATTGTTGCATCAGGGGCGTTACTGATCGTTGGGATATTTTCGTCTGTAAATTACTACCTTATAAGGATTGTACAGCTCGTATCAACGTTCACATCAGTTATGGCGGATCAGAGGGTGATAATCCGGCATATTACCTGGGGATGTGTCATTTTATGACCTGGTGGCCCAGTTGATCCGTATTGAATCAATCAATTTCACACATCCTTGTAGTAGATGTAATATCTTATCCGTTGCTGGCCTGTGGTAGCGGGGATTTGATTGTCGGTCTTGGGTCGGCTTTTTATTGAACCTTGCCCAGGTCCACAACGTAGTGGCCCATGAGCGTAATTCTCTCATAGGACATTAAGTATACATGTAGTAAATTTCCATGGTCCGCATCGCGATGCATCACCAACCCGTTAATGCCAATGCCCTTACGATAATCAATGACCTGGTTCTCACCATCTAACAACACACTAAAGAAGGGACTCTCTTCTGGGCGATTTTCCTTGAGCTTTGCATAGTCTTGGGTAAAGGGTGTGCCAAACCCCAGGGGCGCATATACCCCCTCCGCATAATTCTCCCTTTCTAGCTGGGGCACCTGCGCTAGATCAATCCCACTGATGATAAGTTGCCGCAGTTCCCCGTCGGCATTGGCAAAGTCTAGCTGCAGCTCCGTCAGTGGCTGCTCCACTAAAGGCGACATCACCTGCCGTGC
>CALHGI010000493.1 GCA_938029995.1 uncultured cyanobacterium
TGTGGGGCAAAATTGGGGAGCCCAAAAATTTGACCGAGTCCGCCTTGCCCTGCGCCAAAGCTTTTTATTCTGCATGGGCTGGGGATTATTCATAGCCCTCGGCCTCGGCCTGGGGAGCCGCCTGCTCGCAGGGTTATTTAACCCAGATCCCAAGGTTATTGCCGTTGCCACCCAGTACTTGTGGCTAGTGCCCATCAGCTATGGCACCGCAGGCATCATCCAGGTCAGTAGCTCAGCCTTTAATGCCATGGGTAAACCCGTACCGTCCATTGTGATGACCATCGCCCGCATGTTTGGCCTCTATATTCCCTTGGCCTACATTGGCAGCCGCATCGCCGGACCGACGGGAATTTTTGTAGCAGCGCTGGTGTCAAACTTGGTGGTGGGCCTAGGAGCCTACTGGTGGAATAATCGAGCCTGCAAACAAGCACCTCCCGCCAAAATAGCGGCCTAAGGAACGATCAATCAAGGGATGCGCCCAAAGACCTGCGGTCAACTAACCGCCGGGTTGGGCAGTCCCTCTTAGCCGCTGTAGCCACCCACCACTGCCGAAACACCAGGAAAAACAGAACGCACCTTGCATCGGCATAACCGCACGCTCCCTCCGCTGCTGGGCTCAAACCTGTCCAACTCTAGAACAGTAATCTTTCCGTGAACGTGGCCCTTAGGCCCGTCGGTTCATCGTTTGCACCCTCGACTTCCGCCCAATGGCCTACGTATTATCCAGTAGATGCCAGCCCTAACTAACGTTTAAGCACTCCGAAACTTTATCTAAAAAAACAGTCACATCAGTAGAAAAGCCCACGATAACTCAGTATATTTCACTTACCGTAGTACTGTACTGAGTAATCTTTGCTACACATGAACGCACATTCGGTTACCTCCCAAGCTATCATTCACCTCCCCAGCCGTTTAGACAGTGTTATCTCACCATTTTTTGAAAAGGATCTGAAACAGAAGCTGCAGCCAGGCGTCACCCTCGTCATCGACATGGCCAGAACTAAATTCATCGAGCCCGCCACCGCATCTATATTTTGGGAAGGGGTCCTACAATCCCATCGAGAAGGCGCAAAGATTGTTGCCAAGGGCATGAATGAACAAGTCAGGCTTGTTCTAGAGCGCTCGGGCCTACTGCCCCATTTGCAATAGTGCTGAAAATACGCCCAATCCTTGAGCAAATCCATACCCACGAGCGCGCTTCTTTAGCTCATCTTCCCATTCCCTATTTTGAAACCCCCTATTACCGTTGCTTATCCAGGGGATGGATCGATTGAAATACAGCCCATCAGGATTGCCCAGATACCAGCATCCAACAGGAAACATCCAATAGGATCAGCAACGCCTTACATATAGCGCATGGCTGAATGCACTCAGCGATCTCATATGGCCTGACCTATGTGCCCCCAACCATATGTATAGTGCTGTGCCCATAGTTCACAACAGAGAGGAGCACGCAAAACTATAGATATCACCACCCCGTACGGCGCAATCTGAGGAAGGCTTTCCTGAGATTGCGCCGTAGGTCGTAGCGCCACGATATTATAGTTAGTCGGAAAGAGTTGGTGCTGCGGTTGCGGGCTCAGTACGACTTAGCTTTACGGCTAAACGGGCTGAGCTTGAGGAAAGTCCGGGCTCCTGAAAGGTCAGGCTTGCTGGGTAACGCCCAGTGCGGGTGACCGTGAGGATAGTGCCACAGAAACATACCGCCGATGGGTTAGTAAGGTATACCCTTACGCCACAGGTAAGGGTGCAAAGGTGCGGTAAGAGCGCACCAGCAGTATCGAGAGGTGCTGGCTCGGTAAACCCCGGCTAGGAGCAAGGTCGCAGGGGTCATGGTTGACCTTTTTCCAGCCCCGCTTTTGGTGTACCGCTAGAGGCGACTGGTAACAGTCGTCCCAGATAGATAACCGCCCGTTGGGGCTAGCCATAGGCTGGCATCAGCGAGAACAGAACCCGGCTTACGGCCGACTCTTTCCACTTTATTTATGCGCATAGGAGGGTGGGCAATACCCACCAAACAAGGGTGAATGGTCAGTAGCCAAACGGCAGTGGGCAGTGAACAGTGGACAACGAAAAATGATCCCCGGCGGCACCAAGAGCTAACGCAGTTCGTAGCAAAATTAGGCTTAGCCGAGGGTGCTCCTGTGCAATGGCCGCTACTGCATCAGGCCCTGGTGGATATTTCTAAATCGGCGGACCAAAATAATGAAATCCTAGAATTTTTGGGGGATGCGGCCCTGCGCCTAGCCGCAGCGGAGTTTTTGCAGGAAACCTATCCCCAAATGTCCGTGGGGGATATGGCGGCAGTGAGATCGCAGCTGGTGAGCGATCGCACCCTAGCCATTTTGGCCCAGGACTATAACTTCGGTCGCTACCTACAGATATCCCCCAGTGCGGCGGGGGATCGGGCGGGCAAAAGCTCCCGTCTAGCCGATGCCTTTGAGGCGGTTCTGGGGGCGCTCTACCTCAGCACCCATGACCTCAGCCTAATCCGCCCGTGGCTCGATGTTCGCTTTGAGCGCCTCACCCAAACCATCAAGCAAGACCCGGCCCGCCAAAACTATAAAGCCGCCCTCCAGGAACTCACCCAGGCCCATAGCAAACAGCTGCCTGAATATACCGTCTCAGAAATCAGTCAGAACCATGGCGATCCCGAACGTTTTTATGCCCAAGTACACTATCAGGGCAAACTCTGGGGAGACGGTAAGGGTCCTTCGATCAAGCAGGCAGAACAACGGGCTGCTGAGCAAGCCTATCAGCAGCTAGAACCGGTACTAACCCCTGACTAGTGAGGGCCGTTAAGAGCAATCCATAGGAACAATTAACATGGGTCAAATTCAACTAGCCCTCATGGGGGTGGGCCGTTGGGGCACTCACCTCCTACGCAACTTTTTGGCCCATCCCCAAATTCAGGTGCGGGCCGTGGTCGATCCGTTTGCCGAGCAGTTAGCGGCCACGGCCGAAAAATTTAACCTAGATGGTTCCATCGGGTTACTGGAGCGTTGGGAAGATGCCCTGGAAATTGAAGGTTTAGAAGCCGTTGCGATCGCAACCCCGGCCACCACCCACCAGGCCATCGTCACCGCTGCGTTGCAGCGACAGCTCCATGTACTGTGCGAAAAACCCCTCACCCTCACCGCCGCCACATCTGCCGACCTGTGTCGCTTAGCCCAACAGCAAAACCAACAGCTGTTCATTGACCACACCTACCTGTTCCATCCCGCCGTCTCCACCGCTAAGGAAAACCTGGTACGCCTAGGCCCGCCGCGCTATGGCTATGCCGCCCGCACCAACCTCGGTCCCGTCCGCCACGATGTAGACGCCCTATGGGACCTGGCCATCCACGACATCGCCATCTTTAACCACTGGCTCAATGCGGTCCCGAGCCGAGTCCAAGCCCAGGGGCTCAACTGGCTACAGCGTCCAGACCGTCCCCCCCTAGCCGATGTGGTCTGGTGTCGACTCCATTACCCCGGCGGATTTGAGGCCACCATTCATCTGTGCTGGGCCAATCCCCACAAGCAACGGCAATTATCCGTGGTTTGCGATCGCGGCAGCCTAATTTTCGACGAAATGCAGCCCGACGCCCCCCTCACCCTACAAATGGGTCAGCTAGCCTCCGACACCTTTCAGCCCCAAGCCCTAAACACCTTGGCTCTCGAAATCCCCCAGCAAGAACCCTTGGCCACCATGTGTGACCAATTCGTCCACAGCGTTCTCACCAACCAGCCCTCTCCCCTCTCCTCAGGCACCGTCGGCACCACCCTAGTCGCCATCCTAGAAGCGCTCTCCCAATCCCTAGGGCAAGACGGTACATGGGTTGACTTGGCTTACTAAAGCCCATCCTCCAAGCCCTAACGCCTGACGGGACTGGGGTTGAACTTACCCCTCAACCTGCTGCCCCACCAAAACCTGCTCCGTAGCCGCCGGTGGATTCCCCTGGTCTGCCACCGCCTGGTTAGCCAACAGCGGCAGGCTTAAGGTCACCGACGTCCCCTGATCCACCCCCGCACTGTAAAGGCTAATGCTGCCCCCCATCAGTTTCATAAAGTTCTTCGAAATCGCCAACCCCAGCCCCGTTCCTTCGTAACTACGGGTGTGGGTACCATCCACCATCACAAAGGGATGGAAGAGCTTTTGCTGATCCTTAGGTTCGATCCCAATGCCCGTATCCTGGATCGTCACACTCACCCGAGGCGCTGGCACCAGGTCCTCATCATCACTGGCAGCCACCTCAGACACCAATGAAATCTCGGCCTTAATACTGCCACTGTCGGTAAATTTAATCGCGTTATACACAATATTCAGCAGCACCTGCTTTAACTTATCGCCATCCCCCTTAACCCAAATGGGGTCCGACTTGTCGGGGCGGTGGAGCGTCAATCCCTTTTGCTGAATCTGCAGGGCCTGCATGTCCAACACGTCTTGCACAATCTCCCCTAAATCCAAGGTATCTAAATCAAGACTGACGGTGCCCGATTCGATCTTGGCAATGTCCAAAATATCGTTGATGATCTTGAGCAAATGAATCGCCGCGTTATCCGCCCGCTCCAGAAACTCCAGTTCTTCCTCACGATCATCACAGCAGTCATCCCGCACCAAGCGAATACAGCCAATAATGGCATTGAGCGGTGTCCGCAGTTCGTGGGAGGTATTGGCCAAAAATTCATTCTTTAGCTGGTTAGCCATCTGGGCATTTTCCCAAGCCTCGCGCAGCTCTTGGGCCCCTCCCTCCAAACGCCGTAGCATGCGCTCTAGCACTTTACCCAGATAGTCCAATTCCCAAATACTGCGGTTGGGGGGCGCGGCCTTCACCTTAGAGGACAGATCCTGCACCTGTTGGGTATAGCGAATCAGTCGCTCCACAGGTAGAGAAAGGCTCCGGGCAACATAGAGCGCCAACAGAGCATTCGCCCCAAGCAGCCCAAGCGTGAGGAGAAATAAAATCATCCGAATTTCACCCAGCGCGTGGAGTGCCTGGTTCAGAGGCGTGACCGCCAACACGTTCCAGGTATCCGTAATCTCGCGGGAAACCGGTAGTTGCGCGCCGCTGTAGCCAGCCAGCCACTCATCGCCATTCTCTAGCAAGCTAAACAGGTGTAGGGTATCGGCGTTGCCCACCCGAATACTGCTAATGATGCTGACAAACCGATCGGCCCCATGGAGATCATCCACCGACAGCCCCACCAGTTCAGGGTTGGGATGGGTCACCACAATCCCATTGGGATCAATGATGACGGTTTTACCCACCAAGGAACGAGGATTGGTGTCTTCTAACTGGGTAAACCCAAGCTGGGCAGATAGGGTATAGCGCAGCTGGCCTTCCGGATTGTAAATGGGCGTTGCCACCGTCAGGTCCAGGAGGGAAGGGCGCATTCCCGGTTCGTCATCCTCTACTACGGCGGTCACAGCATCGGCATCCGCCTGGACCGGACTATCTAGATCCACCAAATAAAAATCAGCATTCCCCGTGGGCTGCTGCTGCCAGGGCAGCTGTAGCGGTGTGGGCAGCAGGGGAGTATTACACGTTGTTGATATGACCGCACCGGTTTCCGCCTCAGTCAGCTCCAAACAGCCCACGGAGTGGGACGCAACCTTGGTATAACGGCTCAGGGTGACCGCCACATCATCCGCATCACCCGATTTTAGGGCCTGACTATCCGCCAATAGCAATAGTTCAGACTCTACGGCTCGCACACTGTCCTCTAAACCAGTCGCCTTATTAATGGCGCTGCTGGCTAGATTTTGCCGCGCGGTTTCCAACAAGCTAGACCGTGCTTTGCGCAGCGTAATTGCCTGGCCAAGCAACAACACCGGCGTACTCAGCAGCAAGATACGCAGCATTAATAACCGGCGAAATGAAAGAGGACGCTTAGCCATAAACCGTTAACAACTTAAATTTAAAGAACCGTCACTGATTTCAACAGGAAGCATTCCAACAGGAAACATGGGATTAAACCATGAAACCAAAATCTCAGCTTGCACCATGTCCACACTTACGGCCATGGTGTTATTACTGATACCGGTATTAACACCCATTTAGTCTATCGACTGGTCTTACCCATCTACCGGCTACATCGGCAAAAGTTGAAATACCACTTACATAGATGAAGCCTTATCAAAGGTAACTTATTTGCTTTTGAGCGAATATTCTCAGCTCCTCCCCCTTAGTTAAGAACATGGTTAAGCACATGTCAGCCCCAACTCTAAAATCTAGATTGGCTGCTAATCGCCCCCACGTCACTGTTATTTTAGCCATGAGTGTCGATGGCAAAATCAGCGATGCCCATCGCACAGCCGCTAGGTTTCCATCGACGACCGATCAGCGCCATCTAGAACAACGCTTAGCCACAGCAGATGCCACATTGTTTGGTGCTGGCACCCTGCGGGCCTACGGGACCACGGCCCTGATTAAGGATCCCGTTCTATTAGAAACCCGGCGCCAGCTCCAGCAACCGCCCCAACCCGTCCACATTGTCTGCTCCCCCTCAGGGGCGGTCCCCCCCAATGCTCAATTCTTTAACCAGCCGGTGCCTCGCTGGTTACTAACCACCCTGGCCGGGGCCGAAAAATGGCCGGGGCAGCGGGGCTTTGATCGGGTTTGGATAGCCCCTAGTCAACCGATTGAAGCGGCCTCAGTTGGGTCGGTACAGTCTGGGGAGGCCTCCACTGGGGCCGATGGGGAATACGATTGGCCAGAAATTTTACAGGAGCTCCATGGCCTGGGCATGCGCCATTTACTGGTCATGGGTGGGGGCCAGATCGTGGCTAAACTGATGGCCACTGACGTGATCGATGAACTGTGGCTCACCCTGTGTCCCCTGATTATCGGCGGTGCCACATCCCCCACCCCCTGCGACGGCGAAGGATTTTCCCTAGATCAGGCTCCCAGATTTACCCTGAAGTCAACCCAAACCATGGGCGATGAAATCTTTTTAAATTATCAACGGCGGCGATAGGGCTCCACTGGCCAATTATTTTCCTGGTGCCGTTTGTCACGGCGACCTCGGTCCCCACTCTTCAGACTAAACGCGCTACATTACCGTAGTGAACTAATACGCTCTGCCACGCAATGGGTATAACCATCACTCCGCCCCAGTCCCTGACAGACTATACGCTGCGTTGGGTCAACTGCATGGCAGACCTCCCCCAGGCAACCTGGGACCAGATGGCCCAGCCCCTTAAGACGCCCTTTCTGGAGTGGTTTTGGCTGAACGCCATGGAAACGTCTGGCAGTACCGTAGCCCAAGCGGGCTGGCTGCCCAATCATTTGACCGTATGGTGCCAAGACACCCTGGTGGCGGCGGCCCCTTTATATCTCAAGGGGCACAGCCGTGGTGAGTTTGTGTTTGACCACCAATGGGCTGATTTAGCGGAGCAGCTGGGGATTGATTACTATCCCAAACTGCTGGGGATGTCACCGTTTACCCCCGCTGAAGGCTATCGATTTTTGATCGCAGCCGGGGAAGATGAGACGACGCTGACTCGGGTCATGGTGGCGGCCATCGATCAATTTTGTCGGGAAAATCAGATTTCAGGCTGTCATTTTCTCTATGCGGACCCCACCTGGCGCAGCAACCTGGAATCCCTTGGCTTTCAAAAATGGCTACACCATAGCTACATTTGGAAAAATGAAGGCTACTCCACCTTTGATGATTATTTGGCCCGATTTAATGCCAACCAGCGGCGCAACATTAAACGGGAGCGTAAATCTGTCACTAAGGCCGGACTACATTTTGAGGTACATACTGGGGATGGCCTATCGGATACCCTATGTAATTTGGTTTACGACTTTTACAGCGATACCTGTGACAAGTTTGGCTGGTGGGGCAGTAAGTATTTAACTCGCCAATTTTTTCAGCAGCTGCATCCAGACTATTGCGATCGCACCGTCGTATTCGCCGCCTACACCGACGACAGCAACGACCCCATCGGCATGTCCTTTTGCCTCACCAAGGGCGAACGTCTCTACGGACGCTACTGGGGAGCCATGGAAGAATACAACCACCTCCACTTCAACGCCTGCTATTACGAACCCATCGACTGGGCCATCGCCCACGGCATTCAGCTATTTGATCCCGGTGCCGGAGGTCGCCACAAAAAACGACGCGGTTTTCCCGCAGCGCCCAACTACAGTCTGCATCGGTTCTACCACCCCACCCTGACCCAGGTCCTCGACAACTACATCGGCCGCATCAATACCGCCGAACAACAAGAAATCGAAGCCATCAACGCCGACTTACCCCTCAAGCCCTTACCCCCAGAGCAAGCCCCCGAAGGCCAGTAATACCTTAGTAGCCGTTGCTGATTTAGGGGCTGAACCGCTCTGAGAATGACGCAATACATCCGAAAGTTCGCAGCTTAAATCATCCCAAGCATCAGCAACGCCTCTTAGTAAAATTGCGGAATTCCCACGGTAGAATATATCTCCACACCCATGGTCCCCTGACGCCGGGACTCGCTGACAGCCATCGCACCTATGTGCGGCAAGCCTTTAACCGCCCCATCACCATGACCATCAGCCAAAATCTTCGCCCGCTTGCGACTGACCTCAAAACATTAGACGATAAACTATCCAAACGTTTTATTGCCCTGGACCCAGACGGGTATTTTTTGATCTACCTAGATACCAATCAGGGGCTGATCTGTGCCAAACACTTCACCAATGTCATCAACGACAAAGGCCTTGCCTGTGATCCAGAAACAGGGAAACCCCTAATAGCCAAGAAAAACGACCAGCCCCGCCAAGAAACTCGCCTCTACCAGGGACGA
>CALHGI010000494.1 GCA_938029995.1 uncultured cyanobacterium
CGATCCCCAATCATGGTGTCAAACCCCTGGGGTAAGTTTTCAATAAACTCATGGGCATTAGCCTGTTTGGTCGCCAATATCAACTCATCTTCCGTAGCCTCAGGACGGCCATATAACAAGTTTTCCCGCACCGACGCATTAAACAGAAAGGTTTCCTGGCTGACAATGCCCAAATTAGACCGATAGCTAGAAATATCAATCTTCTTTAAATCCACACCGTCCAGCTCTATGGCACCGCTGGTGGGATCATAAAACCGAGGCAATAAATCTGCCAGAGTGGACTTCCCAGCCCCGGAGGAGCCCACCAGCGCCAGGGTTTGCCCCTTAGGCAAAAACAGATCAATCCCCCGCAAAACCTCTTGATTGTGGCCAGGGTAGCTAAACCGAATCTGCTTAAATCGAATCCCTTCCTGTAGGGGACGATAGGGTTGAGACCCTCGGGGCATAAACGGTTTATCATCCCGACGCAGCAGGGCGGTAACGATCTCTACGCTAGCAGCGGTGTTAGCCAAGGTACTGCGTTGGCTATTGAGCTGTCCCAAAAAGGGCAGCATTCTAAATAAAATAATTAAATACGTCAGCAGCGAAGACGAAAACAAATCTAGCTGGTTACTAAAGGCTATCCGCCCTAGCAGCGCAATCAACATTAGCGCCAAAATGTTGATAATTTCATTAAACGGGCCAATCGCCGCAAAAATCAGCTGGGAATTATACTCAGCACTTTCCCTATCTATAATGATCTGGTCGATGTGGCGATATTCACGCTCCTCATTGGCCGTCGCCTTGACCAAACGAATCCCCGATAGGATTTCAAACACCCGGGAGGAATAGGCCTGAGAAATTGACGATAGCCGTTTGCCCAGCACCTTAGAACGTTTGACCATAAACTGGTTCAGCAGGGTGACAACCCCCAGGGTGACGGTTGAAATCACCGTCAGCTGCCAAGAGGTCAAAATCAACAGCACAAAAAACACCAGAATGGTGATCACCACCACCATCAGGCGAACCAAATTTCTAATGGCAATGGTGTTGCGGTTAACTTCAACATTTAACTGGTTGATCAAATCGCCAATCTTAGTCCGGGCAAAATAATCCAAATCCACATCTAGCAGCAGTCGCAGCCCCTGCCGCCGCAGGGACATGGCCAGTTTCCGATTCAGGGTCCCCGCCGTCAGAGCACTGGCATAGCCCGATAGGCTTTTGAGTACAATCACCGCCACCACCGAACCCGCCATGACCGGCAAACGAGCCCCCTCTGGCAAACCATCAAAAAGACCGACGGCCTTCTGCAAAATCGGCGGCAGGGATGTAGCATAATCCGCCGTTTGCCCCAACAGCTCCAGCAAAATCGGCAAGATCAACAGGGTACTAACACCGCTAAACAGCGCCCCGGAGAAACCCAGCACAACCGTAAAAAATAAAAGAACCGGATATTTGAGAAGTGGCTTAACTAATAAACGGATTGAAGACATAAATAATCTAGTTAGGCGATGCTAAGTAGGTGCAATTTGGGGTCGTCGTTTAGCATACGGACATCGTTTACATCAAGAGCTAGTGGCCACTCTCCACACGGTTAGAATTTTGTTTATAGCCTAACTGATTCCGAGGCTGGCGCTCTAAGCACTGATTTATCAACGGTCCTAGGGTCTCCGCCATGGCATCCACACTGAAGGAACGGATGCAGCGCTCCCGCGCCAAACGGCCTCTGCTCGCCGCCTGTTCCGGGTTATCTAAAATGGTTTGTAGCATCGCAGCCAGCTGATCAGGGGCATGGGGGGCCACTAAATAGCCCCCATCCCCCAAAATCTTAGGAATATCCCCCACCGTGGTGGAGAGAATGGGTTTTGCCATGGCCATCCCATCGGTCAATTTGATCGGAAACTGGGCCTGGGCCGTCGGCGTATCCCGCTGGGGGACCACCACGATGTGGGCCGCGGCCACCACCTCGGCCATTTGATCTAGGGGAAACCGAGGCAGTTTAATCAACCACTGGGGCCAGCGGGCCATCAGGTCATCTTCATAGCCATCGGGCTTACGACCGCCCACAATCACCAACCGTAGGTCCGGCTGATTCAGTTGGTCTAAGGCCGTGAGCACATCTTCTAATCCTTTGTGGGGTCGGGCCGTACCTGGAAACATCAGCACCCGATAATCCGAAAGCCCATACTTCTGGCGACTGGCCACCGGATCAAACCGCTCTGGATCAAAAATGTGGGTATCTTTGCTGTTGGGTAAATAGTGCCCTCCAAACTTCTGCTGTAGAAATTGGTTATTCACCGTGACCGCATCCACCCGTGATACCCAGCGTTCGCCCAAAGAGATATAGAAGGGATGTTCCAAATCCCGCAGCGCCCCATCCGGTTTGAAAATGTCACGGGCTAACTGTTTTGCCGATGGACGATAGGCATAGCCATCGCCCCCAAACCAGCTCAGCTCCCAATCATCAATATCGAGTAACACCGGTCGACCGGTGTATGCCTTTTTAAGTAGGGCAAGGCCAAGACTTGTGGGGCGAGGTTTAATGGCGTAGATGACATCGCCTTGGATCTGATGGAGCAGCTGGGTGGCAGAGCCCATAAACCCGGGCAACCGTTTCCCCGGCACAGACCTCACGGTTAATGTTTCAGGCGGGGGAGGATAAATTGCCTCGCCAAACTGGCAGCCAATTACCTCCACACTGTGCCCCAGCCTTTGTAAGATTTGACTGACCAAGTAAACGCGCGTCATGCCACCGCCAGAGACATCTGGAGCAACTACTGACACCTTGATCGCTGGAGCGTTGGATGAGTTCACCGATCTGCTTTGACTCTCCCTATTGGAAACAATGCGTACCCATGGACATCATCCACTGGCCGCTATTCCATCAAGATTTCCCGTTTAATTCGAATACTATCTCAGTCCGTGAGTTCAAACTGAGGCAGCGATTTAATCTTTGTTAAAGATTTACAAGCCAAATCAGAGGCCGAGGACGAATACATGCTAGACGTCGGTCGCCACAACGGCCGGGGCCTGATCAGAGTCCCCAGGCAAGGCTTCGAGCACTGTGGCTGGGGGTCGCTCTAAGACTAAATTGCCCAGATGGCCTTTGCGAAAATCATTTAGCAGCTGGTGGGCCGCTCGCTCTAGATCATCGTTGTGGCGCTGGGCCAGGAATGTTAGATAGGTTTCGCCGGTATAGGGATCACCTGCATCAGAGGCGAGGGGAGCGTTGTAGCGTGATGCGATCGCATCCCCATAAGCCCCATCATGGCCATCCAAGTCCTGAATCAAATCCACAAACGCCGCCGCCACCCGCTGAGTATCGTAACCAGCATTGCCAATGTCATCACAAATCGCCAGTTTCAGCGCCGCCGCCTGATCATTCAGCTTCAACGGAATAATCCCCGGTGCATCCAGCATTTCAATCTCCTCAGAGATCCGCACCCACCGCAGTTGGCGAGTCACCCCCGCCCGCCGTTCACTAGCCACAACCTTACGCTTCAGCAACCGATTAATCAGCGCCGACTTACCCACATTCGGAAAACCAATCACCACCGCCCGCACCGGGCGAGGTCTCATCCCCCGGCTTTTACGCCGGTCATTCATCCCCTTACCCGCATCCTGTGCCGCCCGCAGCAGGTTTTGCACCCCTTTACCCTGCTTCGCATTCGTAAAGTAAACCGTCTGCCCCTGGGCCTTAAACCACT
>CALHGI010000495.1 GCA_938029995.1 uncultured cyanobacterium
GGAAGCCTAGTGCAGCGTCAAAGCTAAAAATTAGGGTTGGGTGTTGATGAAGAGTAAAGGGTAAGGCGTGACTCGACCTCACTTTTGACTCTTTACTTTTCACTAGCCTCATCCTAAATCTTAGGCTTGACAGACCACTAGTGCAGCGTCAACGCTAGAAATTGGGATGAGGCTTGATGAAGGGTAAAGAGTGACTCTTCATATCGTGTACCTCTTCACTTTTTACTCGCCTCATCCTAAGTCTTCGTCTTGACAGGCCGCGAGCCGCTCTAATGGTTTGGAGAATGAGTGGATCACATCGGCACCCTTTTGACTGTCTCAGGATTAATATTGTTTGGGTTAGCAACCGTTGAACTTAAGCTGAATAAACGCTTGTTAAAACGATGGTTTCAGGGTGTCTATTGCCGCAACCTTAAAACGTTGAAGCGGCCTCAATAATCCCTTTTGTATTGGGTCACCACCCGACTCCCTTGGCTCACGCTGCATTTGGGTATCCATGGGCGGACCGGAAAGACTTTAGCCGCCGTCGTTACGATGAACCAGTTTAGTGATGGTGAGTTGTTGCCAGACCTGCTCGACCACATTCCAGATGATCTGGACCAGGGGGCCGATGGCTGCAGTAATTGCTACGATGCGATGGACGAACGTTGTGAGATCGCAACAGTTCCACCTCGAAAAGATGCCAAAAATTTGGTTTTATGGCAATCGGCAGGACGTGCCACATCTGCGTGATCAGAACCTTGGATCCATTCGAAAAAAGGGCGTGGTACCTAGAAAGGCAACAGCAACTATCACCCACCCTCGCGGCGTGAAACGATGATATGTCGAGTCAAAATCATGGTCACAGGTACTTACGTGGTGTAAGGAAAATCAAACAATAGAACGACTATTAACGTGTTCAACTATTAATCAGCTCACCCATTTGGGAATACCGGATAGCTAACCTGCTGAAGCCTAAGATGGATGGCCCAGGCAAAACGAATCTGTTTGCCGAAATATTCGCGTACATAAGCCGCAAGACGCCTCAACTCTCCTAGGGATTGGGTAGTACGGTACGGTGGCGAAGAGTTTGTCGCATTGTTCTCCAATACGTCTAAACAAGAGAGTACTACAGTTGCTACAGAGCTTGGGGCAGAGATAAAAGATTTACCTATTCGTCACCCTAACTCGATGGTTAGGCGTTGGGTAACGGATAGCTTGGGTGCTCCCAAACGCTGATGTAGGTTCCCTCGGTTGATTGAGTAAGGCGGGTCAGGCCCTAGATTTAGTTAAAGAAACTGGACATGCTGAATTACTTATTTTCAGTGACCTAATATTGTTATTCAGGTCATAAGAATTGTCCGTAAAGTCACGGTTTTTAGATACAGCAATAAAAATTAAGATGGTCGCACTATTAACAAAAAATGTCTTGTTAATTTTCATAGAAAACGCTTGAATGCAGCCGTTTTCTATGAAAATTAACTATTTAAGATTAAGGATTTAGCTATCACTGTTGTCGTCAACTATTTGTCCTAAGCGATCTTCTTGCTCATTATAGTCTAATCCCATAGGCAAAAAGCTCGTTTAAAGGTGTGAGTTTGATTATTGATGGTCTATGAAATAAATGGGTAAATGAATGAAATCTACCACTAATATTCTGTTGGTTGAAGATAATCCCGGTGATGTATTTTTGATCAATAACTTTTTAGATAAAGCAGACGGAGGACAGTTTAAAGTGACCCATGTTGACTCGTTAGGGTCAGCCTTAGTCTGTCTTGAAAAAACTCATTTTGATCTAGCACTGTTGGATTTATCCTTGCCTGATAGTCAAGGTATGGATACCTTTTTAAGCTTTCAGAAAAGCATCCCTGATTTGCCTACTGTAATTCTCACAGAGTCAGATGATGTAGCCTTATCTAGGTATTTGATGCAGCATGGTGCAGAAGACTATTTGGTGAAAAGGAAAATTAATCAAAATTGGTTAAGTAGTACAATTCACCATGCAATTATTCGGTTCCAGAAAAATGAAAATTTACATAGATATGAGAAGGAGTATAAGCAAGAATTGATGCATCGTATCCATACCTACGAAGATAAAATTACCTGTATGTATGGAAAGCTGAAAGTGTTAGAAACACTCTCTTTTACCGATGGTTTGACTGATATATCTAATCGTTACTATTTTGAGGTAGCCTTTAAGCAAAGCTGGCTACGAGCCTGTCGATTGGAGCAACCGCTCTCATTGATTATGGTCGACATTGATTTTTTTAAGCAGTTTAACGATAGCTTGGGTCATTTAAGGGGAGATCGCTGCTTGCGACAAGTTGCGCGAGCTTTACAGCAATCCCTAGGCCAGCTTGGCGCCGTGGTCGCCCGATATGGTGGCGAAGAGTTTGCTGTGGTCTTGCCCAATGTCCCCGTGTTGGAAGCGGTGGATGTGGCGATAAGTTTGCAATCAAGGATTAAGAATCTGTCTATTCGTCATCCTAATTCGGCCATAAGCAGTTGGGTGACGGCTAGTTTTGGGGTAGCTGCGCTAGTGCCAAAACCGCAAATGCCGTCTGAATACCTTATATATAAGGCCGATCGTGCCTTGTATGTAGCTAAAAAAGATGGGCGCGATCGCATCACCTATTTTCGCCCCCCAGCCTTTGTCACCCAGTCACTGGGTGAATAGCCAGTCCCTGAGTGCGCGGCTCAACTCACTACGGGTTAGAAAATGCCTTCTCATCGAGTACGGGTGCCCGAGTGCGACAGGTGGGTGAGTGAAAACGGGACTGGCGCGATTCGAACGCGCGACCTACCGCTTAGGAGGCGGTTGCTCTATCCAGCTGAGCTACAGCCCCAAACTGGTCTACTTAAACATACAACTGATCTCCGTGTCCATAAGGGGGACGCCAATAAAATCCGTAATATTGCGGAGAAAGCGTCAGTTTTCTACCCAGCGTGGCACGTATTTCCAGCCATTCTTCAGGATTTTCCTGTAAACCTCAAATTCAGGCATTTTTTCCTCCACTAATTGCCAAAATGCCTTGGAATGGTTCATATGCACCGTATGACATAGCTCATGGACCAGGACGTAGTGCACCACCTCCTGGGGTAAAAACAGTAGCTTG
>CALHGI010000496.1 GCA_938029995.1 uncultured cyanobacterium
AGGTGCCCCCCGTGGATGAGGTGCCTCTCGTAGACGAGGTGCCCGTCGTAGCAGCTGTGGTGACCAACTCCGTACCTGTGACTCCTGTGGTCAATCCGTCCCCCGTGGCGGAGCCTGTGGCTGAACAGCCTGCCATGGAAGAACCGGAAACTGTAGTAGAACCTGAAACTGTAGTAGAACCCACAACTGCGCCTGAACAGCCTGTGGCAGCACAACCGAACACCACAGGCTTAGCGCCCGTGGAACTCTCCTTAGTCGAGACTCCAGCGGCTGACCATAACTTGGCCCCAAACTTGGAAACGATCCAACAGCCTGCGGCCCGACGGACCATTACCCAAACACAACAGCCCGCTCCCCTAACGTTTGGTCAACCGCTACCCGATGGGCCTAATTAACCTAGGCGATGCTGATCCTCGGTATGATTTGATCTGCGAAATTCGGATGTATCGCGTCATTTCCAGCTCGGTTCATCCCCTAAATCAGCAACGGCAACCTATACCGACGCGCCAGCGGCACAGGCGTGTTCAAGACCTGCATCCGCCGATTGGGATGCTCAGATGCGCTAGTTATTGAGGATTTGTTTAGCCCGAGTTGATTTGGGCCCTGGACTCTTTTTGGGCCTTTGATTAGATTTTTGCACTGCGATGGGCAACGTGAAGTGGATTTGTGTGCCTTGCTTTTTTCCTGCGGACATGGCCCAAATTTTGCCGCCTTGGGCTTCAACAATTTGACGGCAAATAGCTAGGCCTAAACCGGTACCACCCACGGAACGCCGCAGGGCACCTTCCTCTTGATAAAACCGTTCAAACACGGTTTCAAGCCGCTCCGGCTCAATGCCTCGACCCGTATCATTGACCGAGACTTCTACCTGGGCATTGTCCTTCACACTCGCCTGGATGGAAATAGAGCCCTTGGGGTCGGTAAACTTGCAGGCATTGTCTAGGAGTTTTGTCAGCACCTCCACGATCCATTCCCCATCCCCGCGAATCAGGGGTAATGCGTCCATGACATCGACGGTAATGTTAGAACAATTACTATTGGAACGACGACTGCTCAAGGCCAGGGCAACACATTCACTCAGGGCTAAAGATTCTAAATTCCACTCAATACGACCACTTTCTAGGCGCGAAAGGGTGAGAAAATCCTGAACCAGTTTTTGCATGCGGTCAGAATCTTCCATGGCGGTTTGCAACATCACCTGCCGCATATCGTCTGGCATGTCGGGTTCTGTCAACAGACTTTCTAAACACACGCGAATGGTGGATAGGGGCGTGCGTAACTCGTGGCCCGTAATGGCGATCAGGTTACTGCGAGTTTGTTCTAAAGCTTCAAGCTGCTGATTCAGGGTTTCTAAGTTGGCATAGGATTCGGCCTGAATGACGGCTACACTCAGCTGGGCCGCTACGGCTTCCACGAGGCGCACATCATGTTTACTCCAAACATGGGGAGCCGACGTGCATTGGTGCAGCTCAATCATGCCCAACAGGCGTTCCTGATAAATCAGGGGCACCAGCAAGCACCCCCGAATATCCCATTGATCAAACAGGACTTGAACAGCGGACGTATCGCCAATAGGGTGGGTTGGATCTTCAATGTCACATAGATATATGACGGATTCCCGTTGATGGTTAACGGCTTGAAAGAGGGGATTTTCCAACAGGGGCCAGAACTTGCCTTTGAGGGATGGCACATTAGGCTGGCGAAATTCGTGCTGGATTTTAACGCTGGCGTCATGACTACTGCGATAAATCATGCAGCGACAGGGGGCGATTTCCTGACCCAGTTCATGGGTTGCGATCGCAAATACCTCAGTCGGATTTAACGACTGACGAATAGCCGCCGTAATCGAATTAATCAGCCGCTCACGATTTTCTTGCGCAGCCATCGCTTTATAAGCCTTGAGCAGCTTATATTGACTAGCCTGCACATAGGTGACCAACCGTTGAGCAAACGGATAGGACTCCGTAATGTCCGACCTGTCCGCACTTCCTTGACGCACATCATCGGGCAAAAAATCAGCCTGGGCCTGGGTAACCTTACCGCTCAAATCAGGCCGATACTGCGCAATCCGCTGCAACAAAATATAGGCCGCCTGTTCACACACATGGCGATCCAAAGTCCAAATGCCTTCAAAGCGGCGACTCTGATCTAAATCGGGAGCCCCCGCCAGCACTTTAGGCTTCAGAGCACCTGGGCTATGTTCTCGACAGATCAAACAGGCTGTGTAGTTTTCCCCTAAAACCACCAAATGCCATTCATTGACCAACGCATCCTTAGAATCAAAGGGAATCGTTTCATGGCTAGCCGCACCATCGGCAAACTTAGTATCGGCCGCCGCCAGCACATACAGCTGAGACGTAATTTCAGCTAGCCGCAAATAACGATGGGCTTCTTGACGATAAAACCGTTCCTGCTGAAAACTGGCAATCATCAGGGGGCAATCGTTTCTTGCCAATACCTGATCCTCCATCGCATGGGAGAGGGCCGTCAGCGATGTTTTGAAATACATTTGTGGTCTTAATGTTGGTAAGACCGCAAGCAACGTGTCGAGAACTGAAGCGGGATTGCCCATTCACCCTATTGATGTGCCCTACTGGTGCGTAATTGAAGTTAGAAGCATCTAGACTCACTGTTCCTAACCTTATCAGGGGCTCTCAAGGCTGTAGGGGAATTGTAACTAAGCTTAGGGGAAGGCGGTGTTAGGCCATAAATCAGGGGAGACAGGCCACTGGAGTCTCAGGAAATCCCCCCAACGCAAAGGTGGGTGGTTCCCATCAGAAAACCACCCACCTGCAAAGCATATAGCCTTAATGAATCCCGAAGGATCTAGACCAGATAACGTGACTTAGATACCTAAGCAACGCCACCCATATCGCTAGTGTCCTTCAAGAAACCACTGTAAGCTTCCATCCCGTGCTCACCAATATCCAAGCCCTTGAGCTCTTCTTCGGCACTGACCCGGAGACCAGAAGCAGACTTCAGAATTGTCCAAACAATGGAGCTAAACACAACAGTGAAAAGACCAATGGCGACAATACCAATAATTTGAGAGATCAACTGGCCAATACCGCCACCGTAGAACAGACCGCTTGTAGTATCAAACAGGCCTACGGCTAAGGTGCCCCACATACCGCACACCAAGTGTACAGAGATGGCACCAACGGGATCGTCAATTTTGATGCTGTCAAAGAAGCCAACGGAAAAGACAACCAGTACACCAGCAATGAGACCGACAATAACGGCACCGAAGAAACCAACGCCAGCACAGCCTGCGGTGATACCCACCAAACCAGCCAAGATACCGTTGATAATCATGGACAAGTCAGGCTTACCACTCATCATCCAAGCGGTGAATGTGGCAGCGACACCACCAGCGGCAGCAGCCAGGTTAGTGGTAACCGCAATATAAGGAACAGCCGAATCTGCAGCTAGCTGAGAACCAGGGTTAAATCCAAACCAGCCAATCCAAAGGATCAGACAGCCCAGGGTAGCGATACTCATGTTGTGGCCTGGAATCGCATTGATTTGACCATCCTGATACTTACCAATCCGGGGGCCCAGAATAGCAGCACCACATAGAGCCGCCCAACCACCTACGGAATGCACAACGGTAGAACCGGCAAAGTCAGAGAAGCCAAGACCGCCTAACCAACCAGCACCAGTCCAAACCCAGTGACCTGTGATGGGGTAGGAAACAGCCGTTAGCAAAATGCTAAAGATTACGAAGTCTGTGAACTTGATGCGCTCTGCAACTGCACCCGACACGATAGTCGCCGCTGTTCCAGCAAAAGCTGCCTGGAAGAGGAAGAAGACAGGAGCGGTCAAATTACCAAACTCAGGTCCATCCGTAGAATAGCCAGACAAAAAGAAGTTGCCCAAGCCAATAAACGGCGTTGCTTCGTTAAACATAAGGCCAAAGCCAAGCACCCAAAAAGATAGGGTGGCCAGAGCAAAGACAATTAAGTTCTTCGAAAGGATGTTGACAGCATTCTTCTGGCGACAGAAGCCGGTTTCTAGCATGCCGAAACCCGCATTCATGAAGATAACCAGAATGGCTGCCACCAGCACCCATATGTTGTCCAAAACAAATTGAACATTCTCAGCAGTAATGGCATCTTCCTGCGCATGGGCCGCTGTGTTCCACGTGGCAACAATGACTAGGGCCAAAGGTACACAGGCTAACCAAGCCCAAGAAAAGCTTCTGCCAAAAAAGCGCTTAGCCATTTGATCAAATGGGGGCGCATAGGTATCCCAGACAGACGACTTACGTCGTTTCGCCTTGCGGCTAAATTTTAAACTAGACATCTCAACAGACGTTCCTACAACACAATCCAATCAACTAAAACTGACTTTTCTAGACCCTAAGCCTAGAGAGGACAGTCTTTACGTGAGGG
>CALHGI010000497.1 GCA_938029995.1 uncultured cyanobacterium
GGCAGAGGATTGAAGGGCCTGGTAGAGTTCTGCGGGCGAAGCATCTGGCACGGCTTCCAACAGCAAGGCCGCGACCGCCGCCGCATTGGGGGCCGCAGCAGATGTACCAAAGAAGTTGGGAAAGTTGTCGGCATCCAGGACAATGTCTTCGCCAAAAAACGTAGTATTGCCGCCGTCGGGGGCCACAATGTCAGGTTTCTGGCGAATGACCGGCGAGGCTAAACGGTTGCCCTCCCCATCGAACAGAATGGGGGTGCCCCCCACGGAAGAGAAGGCTTCCACCGTAGGGGTGGTATCACCAAAGGCGGGGGACTCCTGAAAAAAGGCGGCACCCACGGCCTGGGCTCCCGCGGCATTAGCTTGGCCAAATATGGTGCCGCTACGGGTGTCATATTCACCCATGGAGAAATCACCAAAGCCCACGTATTTGATCAGGCTGGGGGCATCGCCAGAAAATTTGCCAATAACAAGGTTGTAGTCGGTGTCAAAGGCCCTGGAGTTGGTAAAATTGAGGATTTCAACCGGATCTCCATTTAAGTTATCATCCACGCTGGAAGCTACGATCTGATCAGTGCCGTCAAGTAAAAAGATATCTAGATCGCTGGTGGCCCCCCGCAGCCCAGATGCAGAGAAATAGGGAGAGGCCCACTGAAACGAAAGATTGATTTCAGCCCCCGCCCCGATGGTGACGGTTTGAAAAACATCGATCTCTTCCCCTGGATCAAAGTCATGGGCTTCTATCTGGAGACCCTGAAAATTTAGAACAATACCGCTGTTGCGAAAGGCACTTTCATAGGCAGTGTCACCATTGTTGCCAGCGGCGGAAAAGTAGGCGACACCAGCGGCAACAACCTGATCCACCGCCTGGGCAACAATGCCATCCTGGAAAAAAGGTTCAGTCAGGTAAATAACATCGTCAACAATAATATCCGCCCCAGCCTCGGCTAAGGCCAGGATGCCCTGGGCAAAGCCAGTGGGGCCTAGAAATGCCGTGTGAAAGGCCAGATCTGCCCCCGGTGCAATGTCAGCGATGAGCTGTAGCATAGCCCGCCCTTCATCGGAGCCACCACCGGGAAAATCTTGCAAAACAGTCACCTGGGGCAGATCACCACTGAGGAAGTCGGCGGCGGCCCCACCCAAATTATTGAAGCTATCGGATAGAACCCCCACGGTGACTCCGGCCCCGGTCACCCCAAACTCATCCTGGACAACGTCGGCATTCAGGGCCACCGTTGATTGATTAAGGGCCACACCCTGGCTCACCAGGGGACCATAGGTGGGTCGGATAAACTGGATGGCATCTAAATGGGCAATGTCCGTCAGGGCCTCGATGGGGAGGTAGCCCGACACCACGGCCCCATGGTCGGCTTTAACCACAAAGCCATGGGACTCTAGCTCGGTTATGAGGGTCGTGGCGTCCGCTGTGCTTGCGGTACCGGCCGGCCCCTGGGGGCCAGCGGCGGCAATATCCACCATCACCTTGCCACGGTCAATTTGGAGTGAGGAGTTGGGGTGCTGAAAAGTTGCATAATCACCCAAAAGCAACCGGTGGAAGGCGTAGCGCACCGATAGATCCATGAGTTCATCACCCATTTTACGGATACCAGTAGCCCCCTTTAGGTTGGCCACTGAACGTTGGCTGGGGAAAGATGCCATAGGGGAAAAAGTATCACTCATGGAAATCGATTTTCTGTCACACGTATGAGAACGTTGCTGGCAAAGGAACTACCCGTGATCTATCACCCAATTTCCAAACGATGGGTCTTTGAGGTTTGTTCTCCGCAAACGTGGAGAAACCCCAGCCCAACCGAAAAAATCAGAACGACGTTCGTTCAAAGGGGACCTTCAACACCGGTATAGTCTTTTCGCGAAAATATCTAAAAGATCTCCCTAAGTCGTCACTAATTAGCAATGACTCGCTGCACCCTGAATAGCCATTGAAACACCCTAACGATGAAATCGCCCTAGGCTGCCGCAATACGTTTAATATATGCCTTCATTACATAATAATATAGCTTGGCGCACATAGGTCAGGCCACAGGGGATCGATGAATGCCTTTGGTTATGACAGATATGGTCGCAACGAATCGCTGATTGCATTCGGCCGTTCGCCATAGGCTTTGATTTTGCCGTTGCTGATTTAGAGGATGAATCGATCTGTAAAGCTGGCTAATAGCCGGATTGAGACTAGTAAAATCATCCCGAGGATCAGCAACGCCTTGATTTTTTATCGATCGTTCACGACATGGCAGAAAAGCCAAAACCCGTGGCAGCAGATGCTGTGGGTGGCAAAATCGGCTGGCCACAGCATTAGGCAGGAAGTACTTCATGGGCACAGGGGCGACCTGCATCCAAATCGGTCAGGTTAGAGAGGGTTGTTTCAGCAATATTGTGCAGGGCTTCCTGGGTAAAGAAGGCTTGGTGGGCCGTAATGACCACGTTGGGGAAGGACTGTAACAGCTGAAATGTGTCATCCTGAATGACGGTGTCAGACAGGTCTTCAAAAAAGAGTTCGCCTTCCCGTTCATAGACATCAATGCCAAAGTAGCCCACCTGGCCCGACTTAATGGCCTCGATCACGGCCCTGGTATCGATGAGGCCGCCCCGGCTAGTGTTGATCAGCATCGCCCCTGGCTTTAGGTATTGCAGGGACTGGGCGTTGATGAGGTGGTGGGTGGTGGGCAACAACGGGCAGTGGAGGGAAATGATGTCAGCCCGGCTGAGTAATATGGGCAGCTCCACGTAGTCCACCCCCAGTTGGACACAGGTAGGGTTAGGCCGCACATCGTAGGCCAGTAACTGACAGCCAAATCCATTCATAATTTGGGCGAACCGTTGGCCAATGTTGCCAGTGCCCACCACGCCAACGGTTTTGCCATGGAGGTCAAACCCCAGCAGCCCCTCTAATGAAAAGTTGTCATCCCGTACCCGGTTGTAGGCGCGGTAGAGTTTTCGGTTGAGGGCCATGATTAGCCCCACGGCATGTTCGGCCACGGCATAGGGTGAATAGGCCGGGACCCGTACGATGGTGAGGCCGAGTGCCTGGGCCACATCCAGGTTGACGTTGTTGAATCCGGCACAGCGGAGGGCAATGACTTGGGTGCCGGTGGTTGCGATCGCACGCAATGTCTCTTCGCCCAAGTCATCATTGATAAACACACACACCGCCGGAAACCCGGATGCGAGGGAGGCGGTTTCCGGAGTTAAACGGGGCTCAAAGAAGGTGAGTTCGTGACCGTAGTCTCGATTGATTGATGAAAATGAGCGTTCATCGTAGCGTTTGGTGTTAAAAAAAGCTGTTTTCATCGCTAATGGAGAACTGACTGGGTTTGGGGAGGATGGTCATCCCGCGATTGGGGGCATTGATTACGGCCTAGCATCCGCATCAGGCACTGAACCTAGGTTGCGGAGCCCATCTACAACAACAACTCTCCCCGCATGACGGTCACCGCCTGTCCACTAATGTAAATTCTCTCAGGAGTACATTCCACATGCAGCTCTCCACCCCGGGCAGAGGCCTGATAGGCAATCATTTTATCTTTGCCCAGTTTTGCCTGCCAGTAAGGGGCTAGGGAACAATGGGAAGAACCGGTAACAGGATCTTCTGGAATGCCCATGGCCGGAACAAAGTAACGGGAGACAAAATCGTAGGGGGCATCCCCAACACTGGTGACAATGACACCCTGGTAGGGAAGCTTAGCAATTTTAGCGAGATCCGGGGTAAAGTTAGCAACGGCCTGGTGCGATCGCAACTCCACCAGATAGTTCGTATCATTCCGCGAACCATGGACAATATCGGCATGGTCCATGGCCGCCACCATGGCCGGAGAAATGGGGGCATCATGCACTGGCTTGGCCGGAAAATCCATCCGTAGTAAATCCCCCTGTTGTGTCACCAGCAGCTCACCACTTTTGGTTTGGAAACGAGCGGTCATGCCAG
>CALHGI010000498.1 GCA_938029995.1 uncultured cyanobacterium
GGCGGATTTGGATCGCTATGGTGTGCGGGTGCGCCCGCCGGTGGTGAGCGACTATCGCGGCTATCGGTTCTATGGCATGGGGCTGCCTAGCAGCGGTGGCATTACGGTGGCGCAGACGTTGGGGATTCTAGAACGTAGCGATCTGGGTAGTTTGGAGCGCAGTGAGGCCCTGCATCGGATCATTGAGGCGGAGCGGCTGGCGTTTTGCGATCGCAACACCTACCTAGGCGACCCCGAATATGTCGATGCCCCCGTCGCCGGACTCCTCAACCCCACCTACACCGCTAGCTTTTCCCTCCCCGAACGGGCCGCAGAACCCTGTACCACACCCGGCAATCCCCTGCCCCACCAAACCGACCCCAGCCCTAGTTTGACCCAGGTCCCCACCGTAGCCGCAGGCAATACCCACGAAGGCCTATCCACCACCCACCTAGTCACCGCCGATCAGTTTGGCAACGTCGTTTCCTACACCCTAACCATCGAATCCACCGGCGGTTCTGGCATCGTAGTCCCCGGCTATGGCTTTATCCTCAACAACGAGCTTACGGACTTTGACACCGCCCTGCCCCATCCCAATGCCCCCGAACCCGGAAAACGGCCCCGCAGTAGTATGGCCCCCACCATTGCCATCGCCCCTGATGGCCGTGTGCTAGCCTTTGGCAGCCCCGGTGGTTCCACCATCATCACCACCGTGGTCAACATCGCCACTAACCATATTGACTTTGACCTGCCCCTGGCCCAAGCCATTAGTGCCCCCCGATTTTCCCAGCGCAACGGCAGTAGTACGACCCTGGAGCGCAGTCTAGACGGGACCGCCGCAGTTAATGCCCTCCAGCAACGGGGCCATCAGTTTCGCTTAACCAACGAAATTGGAGCCGCAACGGGGCTAGAAAAATTGCCTGACGGAACGATGCAGGCAGCGGCAGAACCCAGTCGTCGAGGGGGTGGGGCTGCCATGGTTGTTCATCAAGCGGCAGAATAGGTTACCCTGTGGAGTGCCGCCAGCCGGCGTCTATGACCAAACCCCGCATCAAACCCCTGTAGACAATCAAATAACTGCATCTACCCCGACACATTATGGTGAAGTATTGGGGATACTAGAAAAACTAGGAAGTCTCAGGGCTGCCATCTTCGTCACATAACAACTAACCCAACAACAGAGACGCGATCCGCTAACAGTGCTCCAAGAGTTTGACATATCAATTACAGCGGTCGGCAATGACCGATATCTGGTGCGGACGGAGCAGGTCGCACCGGGGGTTCCCCTGGCCCAAGAACAATTTACTTGGCCCATAGAAGATTGGCTGAGGGAGTCGGCCATCCTCATGCACGACCCCCTGCTCGGCCTTCTAAAGGGGGAATCAAGCCAACGCTGGGCGACCAAACCTACCTATCGGTCCGGTCGTAACGATGGCACCGATCCCGACGGGCAGGCCCCTACCCTCGTAGGCCTGGGCCAGGCCCTCTACAACGCTATTTTTGACAAGGCCCTGCGCGATAGCTGGCTGACAGCCCAAGGGGTGGCTCAGCACCGTCGCTCTCCCCTCCGATTGCGCCTCGGTCTCAAGGGAGAAAAGCTCCAGCAGCTTCCCTGGGAAGTCCTCCATGCCGGTGATCGCCCCCTAGGTACGGGGACCGATGTCACCTTTTCTCGCTACCATTTGGACCGTCGCCAAGGGTACGACCGCCCCGTGGCGACGGTGCCTGATTTTGAAAAACCCCTGCGGGTTTTAATGGTGATTGCCGCCCCCAACGATCAAGATCGTTTACAACTTGCCCATGAGGCCGAGCGTCTCCAAAATGAGCTGCACCCTACACCCATGCGTTCTGGGGGCAGCTATGACCTGTTGCCCAAGCAACAGCTCGAAGTACAACTTACGGTTTTAGAGCAGCCGGGGCGGGCCGAACTAACCCAGGCCCTAGAACAAGGGCGTTATCAGGTTTTGCACTATGCCGGCCATAGCAACCTGGGTAATTCTGGCGGTGACCTATACCTGGTCAGTCGTCAGACAGGCCTAACGGAGCGAATTAGCGGTGAAGACCTGGCGGGGCTGTTATCCAACAACGGTGTGCAACTGGCCGTTTTAAACTCCTGCCGGGGGGCCTATGCCCAAACTGACCAATCCGAAGTCGGTTGGCACGAGCAAAATCTGGCCCATGCCTTAGTTAATCGTGGCATTCCTGGGGTGATTGCCATGGCCGAACGAATTCCTGACGATGTGGCCATTACCTTTACCCAGTTGCTCTATCGCAATCTTAAGCAAGGTAACCCCATTGACCTGTGCCTTAACCGTACTCGCCAGGGCCTTATTTCAGCCCACGGGTCCCACCATAGCTACTGGGCCCTACCCATTTTGTATATGCAGCCTGGGTTCGATGGTTATCTGGCCAGTAAGCCCGGCAACCATAACAGTGCCCTGGACCAGCTACTGAGTGAGTCTGAATCTGCCCTGGCTGCCCTAGATCAAACGCCGTCTTTAGCCGCCACCCAGCGCTCGGCGCAAGGGGACGGGGTCGGTAGGGGCGATGTAGACCCGGTCGACTTAGACAAAATTGACTTAGACAACGTCGTAGAAACCGTAGAGCTTGAGGAAATCCTTAGCTACAACGAAGAAGACGCTTCGACCATGACGGAACTGGTGGAGCAGCTATCTAAACCCTCCGTACCCGATGAGGTCATGCTAGCGGATGTGGATGAATCACTGATACCGGAGCCCTTGGAAACCCCCGGTCTTGATTTGTATGATCAGTTGCCTAAAAAGCCCGTTGAACCCCCTGCGTCTGAAACCCCCGATGGGGCTAATGGAGAGACGAGTAATGGGGACCCCTCCATTTCAACCACCATCTATAGCGAAGATGCCCCCCACCCCTCTGATGTGGGGGATGCAAGTGGCCGGGGGGCCGCTGTTGCGCCTAGACAACGTAGGCAAGTGGTCATGGGGGTTGTGGGGGCAGCGGCCCTAGTGGCGTTAGCGGGGGTGGGCATCAGCGATCCGCTCAACGTATTTTCCCCATCGTCCCCCTCTGGTAACGACTCAGAACTGTCCACTGATGTTTTAGAAGCTAGCAGCCTAGCCAGCGGAGACCCTGAAACCATTGCCCAAGTTCTGAGCGAAATGGCCGCTGCAGGCGATCAATCTAAGGCTATTACCTGGATCGATCAGCAGGGCGGCACCGATCAGCCAGCATTGCTGTTTTCTAAGGGACAGCTGCAGTGGGACGTGATGAACCAAGCTTCATCCGTGGATGGCACCATCGGGCCCGCTGAGGCTATGCGCTCATGGCAAAACACGCTGGATGTGAAGCCCAACTGGCTAGATGCCCAGGTTGCCCTGGGGTTTGCCTACTATGAGCAGGAGCGATACCAGGAGGCGATTGAGATCTGGTTAGATGCTTTGGATACGGGTAAGGTGTATGCCATTCCTACCCTGACACTTCATCAGGAATCGCAGAATTCAGATATTCAAGCTGACCTGGCCCCACTCCATGCCCACGTTGGCTTGGTTATGGCCTACTATCGACAGTCTGAACAGGGGGCCACTGAATCCGACAAACTACCCCTAGTGGCATTAGCGGTGGATCAATGGAAGGATCTGGTTCAAACGACCGGGGGCCAAGATGTAACCGCCGGTGACTTGTCCTCCCACTGGCTATGGTCAGAGCGGGCCTTGGCCGATTGGAGTGAAGTGAGCCCGAAAATTGCCAGAGAAGTTAGCCAGGCAAATTAGCTGCCGTAGCAAATATCCAGATGCGTTGGGGCATTTGTGCCTCGGGTTCGCTGTGGCGCCATGGACATTCACGGCATGCCTGTTGACGAACCTGACAGAGGCTACCCGTTTCAACTTTTTTAGGAGGGTGAATTTACCCTGACTGAAGGGTGGAGTTTCTATCCCTAAAAACCAGGGCATCTGCAAAATGTGATAAGCAGATGCCCTGGTTTTTAGACCTATTTTATTTGTTATGACTTCTTGACGTTAAACCAGTCAGGAATGTGAGAAATCAAACAAACAGTTCGTATATTTACTGATACTGTTTTAGGGCAGTTTTGAAACAATTAGTTAAGCTTGCCTGGCTGTCGACATTCTTTTGCCCAGCACCGTTCCAAATGATTAAGATTATGTGTTTTTAGAAATTTTAAGGGGCTGAAGAAAGTCTTGTGCTTGGGGCTGAAGACGGGTTGTTGAAGGTACTGCCAAAGGGGAAATTTCATTATCGAATGACTCAGCAAAACAAACGAGCGCGGGACAAAGGCAGATGTAAGTAAAAGCAGCGCAGAACGCATAAATGAAATGCATAATTCACCCGTGGTTTATGACTAACCACAAGTTCCCTAAAACGCTGTTTATAAACTTATATCGGGGGTGATAATTTCAAGTATTCTTACATCTATATTCTTCTACTTGAAAGCTATCTTCCTTCAGTATAAACACCTTATTTTTTGCCAACTATTCTTGTTCCAAACTTGGAAAAATACTTCACTCAGCTTAAAGAAAAAAAATAGTCCCATGAAATTTCCATGGTGACCCGCTGAAATATGAAAAAGGAACACCCGTCTAATGACGGATATTCCTTTTAGATAAGTATGAAATTGAAATGGAGCTGACGGGAGTCGAACCCGTGTCCGCCCTGAGTAATAACACGCCACTCATTCACAGGCTTAGCCTATCTAACCCTCAAGGCGGGAGCCGTTCATTATCCCGAACGTAGGATGCTCTGATGAAGGTCTTTGTTAGGTTTCTCACCAGAGAAATCAACCTAACGCATCCGTTGGGGTTAGGCTTATCACCCTTAACGGAGTCAAGTGATAAGCGCTCGAACCTATGAGAGGTGTTTAAGCGGCAGCTACAGCTACTTGCTTACGAGCGAAAGGTACGATGTTGTTTGCATCTGTATTTAGTTGAGCCTTGATTTACGAGAGTGGACTCACTCTCGGCCTGTATCACAACGCGACTTTCGTCAAAACGTCGAAACCGTTACAGCCCCTTAAGGCTCCCTAAAGCAAGGTTAACTGCCTAGGGTATCCACCATTGTAGCCCGTGTTTTAGCAATTGCCGATTGCCAAGGAAAAAAACTTTCTAAGCCTTATGCTTTCGTAAAACATCTAGTTTTATGGAACTGATTAGCTTTAATAAACTAAAGGTGTTGTCTTTTAACTTATAATTGTTTAGATATTTGTATCGCCTAAGCTTCGAAATGCCTTGATATTTCGTGGGTTTGCCCCCGGTAATTTACAGGTGTTCATAGTGGCAGCATCTGCCGGCGATAGATTATGGACACAGCGAGATCGCAGGCTGCAGATGGATGTCATAGGCATTGTGTGCAGGCATTACTTCAATTAGTACTAGGGGTTATAAGGTTATGAGCAGCGACGCAGCGGAAACTACTAATACGACAGCGGCTAAGGGCGCTTCCAGTGGCAGTCGTAAGAAGTCCTCAACGTCTTCCGCGGCTAAGAGCGGTGGCATTGTGAAGGCTGAGAAAAATGAAATTATTGTGCTCGAAGACAACACTCGCGTCATTGAGACCAATACGTTGCCTAACAATCGCCCCATTACGGTGAGTGATATGGAGGTGGTGCACAACCTTTCTTCGGCTGGTGTTCGTCCGGTGATGGCCGATAATTTTGAAATTGCTAGTACTGACCACCTGCCTGGGCATCGTCCTGTGGCTGTGAGTACGCTGGTGGTTTCTGACCTGGAGACCCTACCCGGTAATCGTCCCATCGCATCCAACGACATCGATGAGGATGCGTCCGCTCTGATGGGCTATTTGGACTAGGCTGTTTGAATTAATCCATGGGTTATTTGGATTAATTTTGAATTAATTGATTTCGATTCGTCGGAGTGCTGCATGTGGCACTCCGACGAATTTTTTTAGGGTATTGGGTGGGGCTAATCTAGGTTATGGCCGGTCAGTTCGACGAAAATATCCTCTAGGTTGGAGGGGCGGGTCATCATGCCGGTTTTGTCAGGCTGCTGATCGAGGAAGTGGTTGGCGTCTTGCAGGGTGGGGAAAAAGGTATAGCTCCAACGGTCGTCGGTTTGTTGCATAACGATGCCTTGGCCATGGTTGGTTCGCAACTCTTCCAGGGTGCCCATTTCAATTAGTTGGCCCTGGTCCATAATGCCGATGCGATCGCACAGATACTCCACCTCTTCCATGTAGTGGGTGGTCAGCAGCATGGTCACGCCTTTTTGCTTATTGAGGTCTAGAATAATTTCCCACAACCGTCGCCGGGTTTGTGGATCTAGGCCGACGGTGGGCTCATC
>CALHGI010000499.1 GCA_938029995.1 uncultured cyanobacterium
CGTAAAAGCATGGGTGGGTGACCGGTGGCGATGAAATCCGCATGTGGACTTCGGTGGCTCCGGCATCCCGTAGGGCTTTTACAATTTTGCCACTGGTGGTGCCCCGCACAATGGAGTCATCCACTAGCAAAACTCGCTTCCCTTGCAACACATCCCGCAGGGGGTTTAGCTTAATGCGAATGCCAGCTTCCCGCATGATTTGGGTGGGTTGAATAAATGTCCGACCCACGTAGCGATTTTTGATCAGACCTTCGGCATAGGGAATGCCAGATGTTTCGGCAAAGCCAATGGCAGCAGGAATTCCTGAGTCTGGGACGGGCATGATTAAGTCCACATCCGTCGATGACTCCTGGGCCAAGATATTGCCCAAACGCTTGCGATAGCTATAGAGGCTTTCGCCGTGGTAAATGCTATCGGGCCGAGCAAAGTACACCATCTCAAAAATACAGAGACGGCGCTCGGGCTTTGCCCATTGGACTGATTTGAGGCCCGCTTCGCTGATCCAGATCAGTTCACCGGGTTGAACGTCACGAATATGGTGGGCATTGACGATGTCTAGGCCACAGGTTTCAGATGCCACGGCATACTGCCCAGGACCATCGTGGGGGTCGTCGCCGCCAAAGTAACCCAAAACTAGGGGGCGAATACCGTTGGGATCTCGGATGGCTAAGATGCCTTCTGGAGTGGCAATTGTGAGACTAAAGGCTCCTTCGCAACGCTTGCAGGCATCGATCGCTGCCTCAATCCAGTCTTTGCCTTCATTGACGGCGTCTGCCATAAACAGGGCAATAAGTTCGGTGTCGGTGGTGGTGTGCAGCGTATGGTTGCGTTCTAGGAGTTCTTCGCGCAGCTTATTGGCGTTGACCACATTGCCATTGTGGGCCAGGGCCATTTCTCCAAGGCGGGTGGTTACAATTGCTGGTTGGGCATTGGCGACACGGCTAGACCCTGTGGTGGAGTAGCGGGTATGACCGATGGCCCATTGCCCAGTCAGACGTTCTAACACCTCTTCGTCAAAGACTTGGGACACCAGTCCCATATCCTTGTGGATGTTGATGGAGCCATGGTCAAATGCTGCAATGCCGGCGGATTCTTGGCCGCGGTGTTGCAATGCATAGAGGCCAAAGTAGGTCAGTGTAGCGACATCGTCTGTGGGAGAAAAAACAGCGAATACGCCACAGGCTTCTTCTGGCTTATCGGGGTGAACGTCCACGGTAGAAGAGTGGGGAAAAGTCTTTTGGGGAAGAGGCATCGTGAGTCCACTTAGCGTTAATAACGGCAAAAAGAAGTGACTAATGTCTATGGGCTTAAGACGCTAGCGGGTTGTTTAAATGGGTAGGGCTTATTGATAGGGGCTTGGAGAAAATGAGCTTAATATTCTCTTAATTAATACGATCCTAGCATCCTTAGCAGGTTGCTCAACCATTGCTCTATGAGATTAAGCAGAGTTGTTTAGGCAACTAGGGCTCTTTCTATGGCGTTATGCCAACCATCAGCCATGGTGGTGATGGCCATACTGATTAAGGGTTCGTGGGGGGATATTTGGAGGGTGAGCTGGCTCTCGGCGGTTTCCACGGTGCCGATGATGCTCCATGGGTGCTTGAGTTGATGACTGAGATAGGCTTCCCAGTCGTTTTTGTGGATGGGGGCTACGGTGACGATAATGCGAGCACCGCCTTCGCCAAACAGCAGGGTGTCGTAACGTTGGGCTGTTTTGGGTAATGTGATGGTGGCTCCAAGGTTGCCGCCGATGGCGGATTCGGCCAGTGCGATCGCAACTCCACCTTCAGCACAGTCATGGGCCGCCGTAATCCAACCCCGACGAATCCCGTCGCGACAAGCGGCCTGCACTGCCAGTTCCAGCTCAATATTGACCTTGGGCGGTTTGCCAGCCACCTGACCATGGATCACCTTCAGATATTCCGATGCCCCCAGGGTCACCGTGCCATCGGCCCCCTCCCCCAGAGGAGTCCCCAATAGGTAAATATGGTCGCCGGGATTCTGCCAGCTTTGACCACAAATCCGATCTAGATCGTCAATCACCCCCACCATCCCCACTACAGGGGTGGGATAGATCGGCTGCGGTTTACCCTCACTATCAACGGTTTCGTTATAGAGCGACACATTTCCACCGGTTACCGGAGTATCAAACCCACGACAGCCGTCCGCTAAACCCCGACAAGCCTCCGCTAATTGCCAGTAACCCTCGGGCTTCTCAGGACTGCCAAAATTTAAATTATCCGTCACTGCGATGGGTTCTGCCCCGACACAGCTCAAGTTGCGGGCGGCCTCTGCGACCGCCGCCAGGCCACCCTCATAGGGATTGAGATATACATAACGAGGATTGCAGTCCGTGGTGGCCGCCACCCCAGAATTACTGCGGCTACCGTCGTCTCCCTCTAAGGGGCGTAATCGCAAGACTGCCGCATCCGAGCCCCCGGGCAGCATGACCGTGTTATTTTGCACCTGGTGGTCATATTGATGATAGACCCACTGTTTAGACGCAATGGTCGGCGTACTTAGCAGGGCCAACATCACCTCATTCCAAGACTGGTGGCTAATGCCCGCCGCCGAGTAATCCCCTAGGCTGTCCTCCTGCCAACCCCAGGCCGTTTGCACATAGGCCGGGGGCTGTGCCAGCACCTCTCGCTCATAAAGCGGTGTGTTATCTGCCAGGGCGGAGGCGGGTACTTCTGCCGCCACCTGACCCTGGAATAAAATCCGCACAATGGGCTCTTGGATCACTTCCCCAGCTACCACGGCATGTAAGCCCCAGCGCTCAAAAATATCGATTAATTCCTGCTCGCGACCCTTGTGTCCCACAAACAGCATGCGTTCCTGGGACTCTGAGAGCAGATACTCATAGGGCACCATGCCCGTTTCCCGCACGGGGACTTTATCCAGGTCTAGTTCAATCCCCACACCTCCATTCACGGCCATTTCAGAGGTGGAACAGGTGATGCCTGCGGCCCCCATATCCTGAGCCGCCACCACCGCTCCGGTTTTAAACGCTTCTAAACAGGCCTCCACTAGGGACTTTTCTAAAAATGGGTCCCCCACCTGTACCGCCGGGCGATCGGCCTCCGACTCATCGGTCAGTTCGGCACTGGCAAAGCTGGCCCCCCCCATGCCGTCCCGTCCGGTGGTGGAGCCCACATAGAGCACCGGGTTACCGATGCCAGCGGCCCCAGATTTGACGATATCTTCCGTTTCCATTAGGCCAATGGCCATGGCATTGACCAAGGGGTTGCCCGCATAGGCTGCGTCAAAGTAAATTTCCCCACCGACGGTGGGCACCCCAAAGCAGTTGCCATAGTGGGAAATCCCCGAGACGACGCCTGAGAAAATTCGTCGCGTGTTGGGGTCATCCAAGGTGCCAAACCGCAGCGCATTCAAGGCCGCAATGGGACGTGCCCCCATGGTGAAAATGTCCCGCAGAATGCCCCCCACCCCAGTGGCCGCCCCTTGAAAGGGTTCAACCGCCGACGGGTGATTGTGGGATTCAATCTTAAATACCAGCCGCTGGCCTTGGCCCACATCGACAACGCCAGCGTTTTCCCCAGGCCCCACTAAAATACGGGGGCCCTCGGTGGGAAACTGTTTGAGTAACGGTCGAGAGTTTTTGTAACAGCAATGCTCTGACCACATCACACCGAACATGCCTAGCTCAGCTCGGTTGGGATGACGCCCTAATCGCTGAACAATTTCAGCATATTCGCCTGGTTTTAGTCCTTCAGAAGAAATTTCTTCATCGGAAAACGGAATCGGGGTGGATGCAGTCGTAGACATTAATTAGGAATGGTGGGGTGGCAGGGGTGGACAAGGCTTGATTTTAAACCCTCCCACTGCGCATCATTCATCTTGTTCAAAAAAAAACCGACAGAACTCCCGCGAGTTCTATCGGCTGGTTGTGTGTTCCCTGTAGATGACTCGGCTAGAGTTGAGTCATCCTTAGTATGCTGAATTTACCCAGGGGTGAGAGCGATCCAAGTCATCGTTTACCTGTGATTCTGATCACATTTGATCACATTTTTCTTGTTCTGGATCACTGATGTTCGTGAATGATGACAAAAATTGATGCAAAAAACCGCTCAATGCATTCCTCCGTGGGGTAGGCTGCGCCAATAGCGGTCTGCTGTGTCTATAGCCATGGTTACCTAAGGCTTTTAGCCATTTTTAGCCGTTATGTATGGCCCCTGATCCATGGACGCTAAGCCATCCCCTGGGAGTGATTTTCTATCCCATGGCCCCCAAGGTATTTTTCCAGGTGAGTTCTTTGCAGAGCACTTGTAAGGCGCGCTTATCATTGTCGTTAAATAGGTCAGAGTCCCCTAGCTCGGTCAGAACTTGTTGGGTCAGCTGGTGGGCAAAGGTGCCGCCGCAGTTAAGCAAATGTCCGTAGTATCTAAACTGGGGGCGGTTATCAACGCTGAGGTGAAACTGATGGCGGCTGTGGGTATCCATGGCATACACCGGTGTGTTTACAGGGACAACATTCCGTGGAATCCCATGGTGGCCATAAGTTTGACCATCTTGATGGGCTAAATTGCCCACCAAGACTACATTCAGCAGGGTTTTAGTTTCTTGAATGAGGTCGGGGGTAAACAGGGGGTCAGGGGCACTGGTGAGTTGGGGGCCGCTGTTTAAAAATGCTGGGTTGAACAGCTGTGAGTTGTAGATGATGCCCACGGCCCAATGTTGTTGGTCGTTTTCGAGGGTAACAAACTGCCCAAAGCCATAATCACTGACGACGGGCGGCGCGATTACATCCCTTTCCGTATCTAGCTGAATCACATAGTCGCAGTGGGAATTTGATTTCACCACTGTGCCTAGTTTGCAGCCTCGGCGACTTTGCTTAGTGGACACCATACCTAACCTGCGTAGACGGCGAATTGAGCGTAAACCCTGTCCGAGTCGAAACCTGTTGTTGCTCCTAAGGTCAAACGACCATGCTGGACGTGGTTTGGTTTGATTATAAAAAAAATGACAAAGGGAATACGATCAAATGTACTCCCTTTGTCATTTTTTTGAAACTAAGTTGCTTCCAGACCCAATGCCTTCAAGCTTTGCCCATCACTGAGTTGTCTGTAATAACGGGCTAACCTGCCATGGCTTGAATGATGTAGTCAAAGTAGGGGGCCGCTTCTAGGGCTTGGGGCTCAGTCAGCAGTGCCAAAGAGGCATCTTTGAGGCACTCAATGGCCGCTACCATGCCGGGAACAGGTACATTCAAGGCGTTATACATTTCGCGCACGCCTTCTATACCGATATCCTCAATGGGATCTTGGTTCCCAGCGATAATACCGTAGGTGATCAGGCGTAAATACCAGCCATAATCCCGTAGGCAAAGGGCCCGTTCCTTTTGGCCAAAGGCATTACCACCGGGGGCAATGAAGTCTGGACGGCGACGCCACAGGGCCTTACTGGCCTGATCGACAATTTTTTTCTCATTTTCAGCCAGACGTTGGGCAATGCTAAGACGCTGTGGCCCGGTCTGGAGATAATCTTGGATGCCTTTAAGCTCGCCGCTGGTAGGATAGCGCAGCTCATCATCTGCATTGAGAATTACTTGGCTAACGACAGACATAGCTTAGTGAATTCGGTGACTCGTATTAACTTCAGTGTAACGACTCTAGGGCACTGAAGGAAAGAATAACTTCGCCCTACTCAGAGATTTATATCCTCTGGATAATATAGCGTTCGCCCATAGTTCACAACACCCTGGATAGCTAGAACCTTAAATAGCAATGCCTATGGGCGACTTAATCCGCTGCATACATTTAGCAGATTGAGTCAACGGAATCCTGGTTCCTAGTCTGAGAGCTATGTTAAGAGAGTTTACAAACCCAGGCTCCTGCTGAAGGATGTCACGGACTTTAAGCTGTTGCCATAGAATTAAAGGCCCACCGGTAGCCAATGCTACTTGACCCCTTATCCAGGCGGCCCCGATCGCAGATTTCTCCATGACTTCACTCGTAAATGCCCCCCGTTGGCAGCAGGGACAGGTGATCGACCTGACCATTGATGATCTGAGTAATAGCGGCGATGGCGTGGGGCGTTGGCAGGAACGGGTCGTGTTTGTGCCTAATACGGTCCCTGGGGATAAATTGCAGGTGCGGCTGATGCGGGTGAAGCCCACCTATGGCTTTGGTAAATCGTTGACGATGCTTGAGCCGTCTCCCCATCGGGTCCGGCCCGCTTGCATTGTGGCGGATAAATGTGGTGGTTGTCAGTGGCAGGCGGTGTCCTACCCGCGTCAGCTGCAGGCTAAGGAACATCAGGTGCAGTCGACCCTCATGCGTTTGGGGGGCTTTGAGTCAGTGCCTATGGAGCCAATTTTGGCCGCATCCCAGCCCCTGACCTATCGCAATAAGGCGACCTATCCCCTGGAGCGGGGGCCTGGGGGGGCGGTGAAGGCGGGCTACTACCGTCAGGGGACTCACCAAATTGTGAATTTGAACCGTTGCCCTATTCAGCATGAGGCCCTAAATCCTTTGTTGGTGGATGCTAAGGCTGTGATTCGGGACCGAGAATGGAGCCTATACAACGAGAAAAAACATCAGGGCCGTTTGAGGCACTTGGCTCTACGGGTGGGTCACAATACGGGGGAAACATTGCTCACGTTGGTAACGACGGGCTATTTGCCTGGGGTGAAGGAACAGGCAGAGCAATGGCTATCGGAGCATCCTGATTTGGTGGGGGTGTGCATTAATCTGAATGGGAAAAAGACCAATACGGTGTTTGGGGAAGAAACCCGTTGTCTGGCGGGACAGGCTTATCTAGAGGAGATGTTTTTGGGGTTGCGGTTACGGATTCAGCCCACTACGTTCTTTCAGGTAAATACGCCCCAGGCGGAGGCGCTGGTGAGCCTATTGTTGGAGTGGTTGAATTTGCAGGGGAATGAAACGGTGATTGATGCCTATTGCGGCATTGGCACCCTGTCGTTGCCCTTGGCGCGCCATGCAGCCAGTTGTTTGGGGATTGAGTCCCAGTCGGAGTCGGTGGCCCAGGCACGGCAAAATGCAGCGCTAAATGGTTTACAGAATACGGAATTTTTTGTAGGGGCGGTGGAGGATTTGTTGCTGGAAATTAGTCAGCAGCGGTCTGTGGATGTGGTGGTGTTGGACCCGCCCCGTAAGGGATGCGATCGCACCGTCCTAGATGCCCTCCTAGAGATAGGCCCAGGCCGCATTGTCTATATGAGCTGTAACCCAGCCACCCTGGCTCGAGACTTAAAAGTCTTGTGTGACCAGGCCTATGGTTTAAAGCGGGTCCAGCCAGCTGATTTCTTTCCCCAGACCGCCCATGTGGAATGTGTGGCATTTTTAGAACGCACTGGCGCCGCAGACGGATAAGGATCAGCAACGCCAGATTTTTTTGATAGCCTGACCCTGGAGAGCTAGGGAGAGATGAATGAAATTTAGCGACATCGTGCAGCAGTTGGGGCTGGCTGAGACATCGAGTCTGGAATCTCAGCCGGACTTGGATCCTGACATCGTTGGAGTGAGTGCTGTTCAGGACTCTCTGCCGGACACCATTAGCTATGTGGAAGGTAAAAAGTTTGCCCACCACATTGACACCACCGCTAATGCCGCCCTAATTTTGCCCGTCAATGGGGCGTTACAGGCCCAGGCCAATGAGCGTGGGGTGGCCTGGGTCAGTGTGCGGGAGCCCCGGTTAGGGTTTTCCCGTGCGATCGCACTTTTCTATCAGCCGTTTCATCGGGACGTAGGCATCCACCCCACCGCCATCATTGACCCCACCGCCACCCTTGGCGATAACGTCGCCATTGGTCCCCATGTCGTTATCCAAGCCGGGGCCACCATTGGCCATAATGTCTGCATTCATCCCCAGGTCGTGGTCTATCCTGGGGCCCAAGTGGGGCCCCACACCACCCTCCATAGCAGCTGCGTCATTCACGAACGAGCCCAAGTGGGCGCCCACTGCGTGATCCACGCCGGAGCAGTGATTGGTTCCGAAGGGTTTGGCTTTGTCCCCACCGCCCAAGGTTGGGAAAAAATGCACCAGTCGGGCATCGTCGTACTAGAAGACCATGTGGAAGTGGGCTGCAACGCGGCGGTGGATCGCCCCGCTGTGGGGGAAACCCGCATTGGTCGCAACAGCAAACTGGATAACTTGGTCCATGTAGCCCACAACTGCCAGCTGGCCGATAACTGTGTCCTCGCCGCCCAGGTAGGCTTAGCCGGTGGCGTGGAGCTAGACTCCCTGGTGGTCCTAGGTGGACAGGTGGGGGTGGCCAATAACGCCAAGATTGGCAAGGGCGCCCAGGCGGGCTCTAAAGCCGGGCTCCACAGTAACGTCCCTGCTGGGAGCGTCATGATGGGGAGCCCCGCTAGCCCCTATCGCACCTATCTAAAATCGTCAGCAATTTATAACCGGTTACCCGAGATGCACCGCACCCTCAAGCAGTTGCAGAAACAAGTGGCTGAGTTAGAACAGCAGCTGCACCAAATAGAGCCATCTGAGGACTGATGTGGCCAGCATCAGTCCCATCTAAATTCATTCAGAAAGAAACAATCGCTACGGTGGCCGTCATCCCCCAGTTTTAAGGTAATGTTCAAGCCCCGCAGCACTGCGTAAAAAAAATGATCGCCCTAGCTTGATTTCAGTTGCTCTACCGCGCTCAGGAAATGCTTAAATTAGTCTAAAGATTGAGTTTAGGATTGATGACATTGTCATCGTTGCTATTTAGCCCCCGGACTTTTACCGGGCGGTGGTTGCGAAAACGAGTTGAGTTATTCCTTCAGTTTTTTTGTTGCTGAAGTCATAGATCATTCAAGTTCAATCTATTAGTCTGCCTCGCTATCTTTTTTGTCCCTACCCTGGGTGAAAAACGGTGAGTAGTGCTCTACTCGCTATCTTTTTTCAGCCGCTGTTCTATCGCAAATTTCCAGCTTTACGCAGCACTAACCATTCCCCATACGAAGCTCACTTTTCCATCAACAAAGGTTGCCCTATGTCTCTCGGATATCTTGCTCTGGTTCTCCACGCTCACTTACCTTTTGTCCGACACCCAGAGAGTGACTTTGTTCTAGAAGAAGAGTGGCTATTTGAAGCAATCACTGAAACCTACATCCCACTATTGACCATGTTCGATGGTCTGAAACGGGATGGGGTGGATTTCAAAATGACCATGAGC
>CALHGI010000500.1 GCA_938029995.1 uncultured cyanobacterium
GAGGAGATGATCATCTTCCCTCGGGAGGGAAGCTACATCGGCACCTTAATTGATGATCTGTGTACGAAGGATTTGCGGGAGCCCTACCGTATGCTCACCTCCCGGTCGGAGTACAGGCTGATTTTACGCTCGGATAATGCAGACCAGCGGTTAACCCCCTTGGGCCGAGAGATTGGCCTCATTGATGATCGGCGTTGGCAGCTCTATTCCCAAAAGCAGGCCAATATTGCAGCGGAAAAGGAGCGGCTGCACAGTACGCGGGTCAAGGCCCATGAGCCCGTGGGCCAGAAGATTATGGCGGATACGGGGCAGAAAATTAAGGATGCGATCGCCCTGGCCGATCTTCTGCGCCGTCCCCAGTTCCACTATGGTCAGTTAGAGCACTATGGTCTGGGCAATCCAGGGCTAATGCGGACTGAAAAAGAAGGGGCTGAAATTGATATTAAATATTCGGGCTACATTCAGCGTCAAAAGAAACAAATTGAGCAGGTGGCGAAGCAAACCAACCGCAAGCTACCCCAAAACCTGGATTACATGGCCATTGACACCCTATCGATGGAGGCTCGGGAAAAACTAACCTCCCTAAAACCTCTGACGGTGGGCCAAGCCACCCGCATTGGCGGGGTGAATCCGGCGGATATTAATGCCCTGTTGGTGCATTTAGAAATTAAAGACCGGCAAAGGCAGACGGTGGCCCCATAAAAAACCAGGGCCCTGGGGAAGCAGTTTCCCCAGGGCCCTAGCGTTGATGACGAGTCTCAATAGGTGGAGCATGGCGGTCGCCCTTCAGGCCACGGGCGATCGCAAAATACCTTGCGTTGCAACCACGATGGGTCCAGGGAAGGGGATAAATGCATTTCCCGCCCTATCTATCTTTTCCAGTAGGTTTGCTTAATCCAACGGCGCATTTCGTCCGCTGAGTCAGTGTGGAGCATCTGACCCGCTTGGGGGTTGTAGGCATACCAACTGGGTTTTCCCTGGCTGTCAACCGTTTGCTGAATGTGAACCCTGGTCCAGTCACTGAGGGTTTCGGCAAAGCTCATCCACAACGACTGCAGCCAATTATCCACAGACTGCGTCACCGTTACGCTGGTGAGTTGCTCATATTCACGCTCTAGGGCGGTGACTAACTGATGATTGTGGCTAGCCTTAGCCACTTCCAATCGGCGGGTTAGCAAGGTCAATAAATTGGCTTGATGGGTGGATCTGAGCTGATGATGGTTAGTTGTCGTAAAAGTCACTGCGATGCGCCTCCTATGGAATCACGACCTTACACCTCATCTTAGGTCAATTACAAGAGAAATTCAAAATTTCAGTATATTTCGATACAAAATGGGTTTCACCTGACATAGAACGGGTGCTTCCCCTGACCCTGGCCATTGCAACTTAAGGGTTTTAACGGATTCGCCATGGTTTGCATGATCGCCGCTCACCTGGCAGACGCCATGGCCCTATAAAAAATAGGCGTTGCTGAATCCCCGGGATGATTTTACTAGTCTCAATCCGGCTATTAGCCAGGTTTACAGATCGATTCATCCTCTAAATCAGCAACGGCAAAAAATATCCCGGAGGCCTTGGAGGACCCGCCGGGATGCGTTCTGCTTTTGTTGAGGTTAGCGTAGCTATTGGCCAGCTAGAGCCGTTCGGCGGCGTGGCCTAACATCCACGGACGGGTCCCGCTGCGGGCACTTTGGTTGACCGGTTTAGGGGGTTCGCCTTTGCGTTTGACCAGGCGGGGGTCGGGGGAGCCTACTTTTTGGAGTAAACTGCCTGACCCCAGGCTAATGTTGGGAGCCGTGAATATGCGGGATGCGATCGCATCGCAGTCTGGACAGGCCCTGGGCAAGCTGGTGTCTGCCATTTTATGCCACACCTCGAAAGGCCCACACTGACCACAGTTATAGTCATACAGCGGCATCTTTCAATCTCCTACGTGGGTAAAATCGGCTGATCAAAGATCGCCGTTGGCAGGGCCAACGTACAACAGGCATTGGGAATATCCACAATGCCACTGATGCGACCTTCAACGGGCGCACAGCTCAACAACAAATAGGCCTGCTCACCGGTATAGCCAAACTTCTTCAGGTACTCAATGGCATTTAAGCAGGCCTGACGATAGGCAATGTGCACATCCATGTAGTGCTGTTTGCCCGAAAACTCATCCACCGAGATCCCTTCAAAGACCAAGTATTCAGAATAGTTGGGCTCCACAGGACCGGGCTTAAAGATCGGGTTGACCATGGAATACTTATCCACACCGCCCTTAATGATGTCCACATGGATATCGATGTATCCCGACATCTCAATGGCACCACAGAAAGAAATCTCACCATCTCCCTGGGAGAAGTGAATATCCCCCATGGATAGCTTGGCACCTTCCACATAGACCGGAAAGTAAATGCGCGTACCACGGGAAAGATTCTTAATGTCGCAGTTGCCCCCATGCTCGCGCGGGGGCACCGTCCGGGCCGCCTCCGCCGCCACCCGGTCGTATTCCGACGCAGGCAGCTGACCCAAAATGGCATTGGTGGGGTTAGGCAATGCCGCTAACACCGGCTGATCTCCCGACAGACCCGCACCGTAGGTACGCAGATCGGGGGCGGTGGCCACCAGCTCAGACTCCCGCTTGTTCCACTTGGCCAATAGCTCATGGGATGGCGCACAGCCAATCAGACCAGGGTGGGTAATGCCCGCAAACTTAACCCCAGGGATGTGGCGAGACGACGTGTAAATCCCCTGGAAATCCCAAATGGCCTTGGCGGGCTCAGGATAGTGATCGGTGAGAAAACCACCGCCATTTTTCTTGTCAAAAATCCCGGTAAAGCCCCACTCATCGCCCTGGAGCGCTCCAATGTCCACCAGGTCAACCACTAGAATGTCGCCCGGCTCAGCGCCATTGACCCAAATCGGACCACTGAGCACGTGGACTACGGTGAGATCAACATCGCGAATATCGTCGGGACTATCGTCATTCTTGATTTGGCCGTCGGTCCAATCCTTACATTCAATCCGAAAAACATCCCCTGGATTCACGGACGCCACAGCTGGGATATCAGGGTGCCACCGATTGTGACCGGGCAGCTCCTGCTCCGTCATCGGCTTCGTAAGATCGACTTTAAAGAGAGTCTCAGGCATAGTGTCTACTCTTCTAACAACTATTTTTTGCTCATAGAACAAATATTTGAATGCGACCCTAGAGAACCAAAGCCTCAGGCGGACATTCTCTTAGAATGAACATTCAGATCACCCAAACGATATCTTCAGACAGTTTCCAACAACAGACGTCCTCTGATGACCTCTGACGGAAAGGGTTAACTCAAAACCTGATCTAGAAGAGACCGTTTTCCTAGGGAATTTACCTGGTATGACAGTAGCTTTTATTACTTGATATAAAATGTCAAAACAACTACAAAATCAGCTTTTATTTATATAGATTAAATCTTGAGAATATTCAGGGTAAATTTCCATTTTCCTGATATCAAACAAGTCAACTTGTTTCGACACAACCCTTTATTATCAGCAGAATCATGACATTAGTAAATGGATAAAACATCGAAATTTAATACCATTAAACAATGTCAATCAGTCGATTAAATTCCATAAATAAAGGCAGAGATTTATCCATTAAAATCTCTGCCTTTATGGGTTTATGGAAGATAAAAAACGAAGTCAGCGGCCAGGGTGGACGCCAGACTCCTATACGGCTAAATAACGCTGAAGTAGTTCATCCGTGAGTTGATTAGTTGTTCCCCGTTCAACAATGGCCCCTTTTTCCATAATGAAAAATTTCTGGGCTAGCTTACGGGCAAACTCAATCTTTTGCTCCACCACTACCACCGTAATACCCTTTTCCTTGTTAATTCTACGCAGGGTATCCTCGATCTCTTGCACAATGGAGGGCTGAATCCCTTCGGTGGGTTCGTCTAGCAACATGATCCTGGGATTGCACATGAGACCCCGTGCGATCGCAAGCTGCTGCTGCTGGCCACCACTCAATAACCCACCCTGGCGCTTCAGGTGCTCATGG
>CALHGI010000501.1 GCA_938029995.1 uncultured cyanobacterium
AGGGGGCTAGCGTTGCGGTCATATCTAGAAATAAGACGTTTCACGCTAATTTCATTTTTCTGAGATAGCTTAAAAACCACCTGTATCTGAAGGTGTATTTCTAAGGGCGATGCGAGTATTACTGGTGGAAGATGAGCCAGATCTAGGACAGGCGATTAAGCGCACCTTGACCCAGGAAGCCTATGTGGTGGATTGGTTGCAATCGGGGGGCGAGGCTCTGGCCTACCTGGAATGTGATGTGAATCTTTACACCGTAGCCGTGTTTGACTGGATGGTGCCGGAGTTTTCTGGCTTAGAACTGTGTGCTTGGCTGCGCCAGCATCACCATGGTTTGCCCGTATTAATGCTCACGGCTAGAGACCGGGTGGAAGATCGAATTGAGGGGCTGGATGCTGGAGCCGATGACTACTTAGTTAAACCGTTTAGCATGGCAGAACTGTTGGCCCGACTGCGTGCCCTGCGACGACGGCCCATGGATTTTCAGTCGGCGCAGTTGGCCTGTGGTCCGTTATTGTTGGATTGCGATCGCAGACTTGCCTTTCTACATCCAGGTACATCCGCCGAAGAGAAAATTGAACTCACCCAAAAAGAGTTTCAGTTGTTGAAGTACTTTATGGAACATCCCAATCAAATTCTCACCCGTGACCAGGTGTTAACCCAGCTGTGGGAGGTTGGAGCTGAACCCAGCAGCAATGTGGTGGCTGCTCAAATGCGACTATTGCGACGTAAGCTGGGACCGTATGACCACACGATTGAGACCGTCTATGGCATGGGATATCGGTTTATTCCGCCAAAAAGCGAGTAAACCACAAAATCAGCTATTCCAGCAATCACGCCTCCAACTAGCTGCCTGGTATGCCGGGGTGATGGGGGTGATTTTAGCATTGTTGGGATTTGGCATGTATCGAGCCATCGCCCATGCTCACGCAGTGACGATTGATAGAGAAATTCAATCGGTTGCTGATGCGCTTAAGAATGCCCTCAAGGTGACTCTAGCCGATGAACAACAACTAAAACAGCTGCCACCTCAACTCCTGCCTGATCTATGTCTGGGTGATCAGCGTTGCCTGGAACCAATACAACAAACAAGTAGCCCATATCTGCAAGGTTATTACATCCGTATTATCAGCCCAGCAGGAGAACTGTTAGCGACCGCAGGAGCCCGACCTCAAGGCATACCCGTTGCTATTCCAACGGAAACCTTGCAAACAGTGTGGGATGACAGTAACCAGCACTATCACCAAGTCGCCGTAGAACTCTTTCCCAATGTTGCTCCTACAATAACGCCAACAGCCCTTGAACCAGAGAGTTGGGCTTATTTAGTCGTGGGGCGCTCATTTCAGGATTTTGATGAATATCTGGCATCAGTCCGCTGGAGGATTTTGCTAGGGTTATTGCTGGCTTTGACCCTGGTAGCACCCGCCAGCTGGTGGCTGGCGACTCTGGCCATGCGCCCTATCTATCGCTCCTACAGTCAAATTCAACAATTTACAGCGGATGCAGCCCATGAGTTACGCACGCCCCTAGCCGCAATTCGAGCCACGGTAGAATCTGTCTTACGATTGCCCCACCTATCAGAAGCGGATGCTCAAGATACGCTAGGCGTCATTCATCGCCAAAACCAAAGGCTTTCCAACCTGGTCAGTAATTTACTATTGCTCTCGAAGCTGGATATTCAGGCTTATCCCCCTAAGCAGGCCCCTTGCAATTTGGTGGATTTAATTCACGATATTGCTGAAGAGATGGCTGCGTTTGCCCTACAGAAAAAGATTGCTTTGGACATTGATGTGCAAACCGACTCTACAGCCACTGTTTTAGGCGATGAAGAAAATCTCTATCGGTTGTTACTCAATCTAGTCAACAATGCTCTCACCTATACGCCAGAAGACGGACGTGTAACACTCACGCTTCAACAACAACAGCAGCAGGCACTTATTTTAGTGACGGATACTGGTGTGGGAATTGCACCGGAAGACCAGGCAAAAATCTTTGACCGATTTTATCGGGTGGATACGGCTAGATCTCGACAGACAGGAAATTCAGGGTTAGGGCTTGCGATCGCAACCGCCATTGCCCAAGCCCACAAAGGCACCATCACAGTTGCTAGTCAACCTGGCCAAGGAAGCACTTTCACCGTGTCTTTACCAATTTCATCCTGATTTCACAATTGACGACTATGGTTTGAACTGCGCTATCGATGTTGAGGTTGTGTAGCTATATCCATGAGTTCTCCACCTGAGTCTACTGAACTACCAGGACTAGAGGAAAATTTGCCAATTGAAAATCCACCTGACCCATCAATTCCCTGGTGGAAAAAATCGGGGAAGGCGCTCTTAGGATTAGGCGTCTTTGCCGTATTGAGTACGGGGATTGTTGGCGCGACTCACATGCTTACATCGTCAGGCATGGAAGGCCACGACATGGGCGGCCATGGTGGCCATGATATGTCGGGCCACGATATGGGCGGCATGTCCCATGATGAGATGATGCGGGTGGATGGGGCCTTTAACCCAACACCGGTCACAGTAGAAGTTGTGAAATCAGCTCCGCTAGATGCCAGTGTTAATTACACCGGGGCAATTTTGCCCTA
>CALHGI010000502.1 GCA_938029995.1 uncultured cyanobacterium
GGATCTACCGTACTTTGAAGAGGGGGAAGATCTCGTCAGTGCTTTTTTGTTTAAGTATCAGGGGGGCTCCCGCGATCAGTTTTCCAGCGTACTGACCATTATGCTGCGCTCCATTGGCATTCCAGCTCGTTTAGCGACCGGGTTTGGCCCTGGGCAGTTTAACCCCTTCACCGGGTTTTATATCGTTCGGAATACGGATGCCTACGCCCAAACCGAGGTTTATTTTCCAGGGCAGGGCTGGTTTTACTTCAACCCCATTCCCAATAGCCTATTGTTCTCCCCTGAAGAGGATGGGGCCAATCCGTTTGGTGTGCTACGCCAGCTATGGCGGTTTTTAGAGGGGGCATTACCCACACCCATTACCCAGGTGCTCCAGCGAGGGTTTCAGCTTCTGGTGGTGGCCCTAGTGGTGCTGCTGCGCTTTTTATCCCGTCTCAATGGCCAGGGTTGGCTCAGCGTGATTTGGTGGGCCGTGGGGTTGACGGGGATTGGTTTTCTCGGCTGGCTAGGGTTTCAGGGTTGGCAACGTTGGCGGCGGAATCTCCGACTGCGGCGTTTGGCCCCCGCTGAACAAATCTATCAGCAGATGTTATGGGTTCTAACCCGCCAGGGCTATGGCAAACGGCCCAGCCAAACACCGTCGGAATATGCGACGTCTCTACAACAGCGTGGGGACTTTAGCCAGGGAACGTTGGTCCGTCAGATGATCGATCGTTATGTGGCCTGGCGCTATGGTAACCACCCCCTAGATGTGGAAGTTTTTCAGGGAGACCTGACAACATTGAAACGTTCTGTGCGTTAGGAGTCCCATGGAGCGTCGGCATCAACTCGTTGCGGTGCCAGGGACCTGCTGCTTCTGAATTGTTTGGACAAAGACGGGTTCAGAGCAGCCGGGATTAAACTTGGTGGCGACCAGGGCCGCCTCCCTGGCAATTTCAGTGGCGGTTAGGGGTTGTTTGTAGAGAATTTCTAAGGCCCCCAGGGCAAATCGACAGCCGGAGCCCACGGCCCAAAATTTGGAATATTCATTAACCTGTCGGTAGGGATTAATGGAAAAAATGCCATGGGGGTTAATCAACATGGCTGTGAGCCACTGGGACTCGGTGGGCTGGGTTTTATCATTGCCATTGTCCGTTTTCATGTAGTAGTCGGACTTGAGGGTGTCCTGTTGGGCCAGCAACCAACGAAATACGTCAGTCCGTGATCCTAGATGGGCAGGTTCGCTACGGCCTAAAAAGTCTTCAAATATGCGCATCACGGCGCAGGAGCCAGAGATGCCTAAAATACTGTCACCGTAGCTAATCAGCTTGGAGGCATTGACCTGGTATTCGGCCAGGAGCATCAAACCGCTATTGCTACTGCTAATTTGGGTGTCGCATGCGATCGCAACTTCATCAGCCTTTTGAACAGCCGTAATAATAGTCATTGAGCGGCAAGAAATATATCAATTAACGTCAGTGGGTTAAGCATGCCCGAAAAAACTGACCACATCTATCAATTCTCCTAACGGTTAATGCCAGGATGATTGCCTACAATCACCTTAGGAATAAAAACCATCCCAGTTACCCCCTGTCAGTTCTTCTACAGAAAACTGCATGGGTCTGGGCCTAGGTAACGCGACATAGAAGAGGTCAGTTCGTGGTCAATCTAAAACAGCTTGTTAAAAACCCTTTAAAGGCCTTTGGCTCAAAGTCCTCCAAAGATTTTAAACCCGAGGTATTCGATCGCCATGTGATGACCACCTACGGCCGCTTTCCGCTGGCCTTAACCCGTGGGGCAGGCTGTCGTGTATGGGATGATCAAGACAAGGAATATTTAGACTTTGTAGCCGGGATTGCCACCTGTACCCTGGGCCATGCCCATCCGGCAATGGTGGAGGCCGTCACCCAGCAGATTCAGACCCTGCACCATGTATCAAATCTTTATTACATCCCAGAGCAGGGAGCCTTGGCCCAATGGCTCACCGAGCATTCCTGTACTGACCGGGTATTTTTCTGCAACTCAGGGGCAGAAGCCAATGAGGCGGCCATCAAGCTGGCACGGAAGTATGGCCACACAAAGCTGGGCATTGATGAGCCAGTAATTATCACGGCCAATGCCAGTTTCCACGGCCGTACCCTGGCCACCATTACAGCCACGGGCCAGCCCAAATACCAAAAGAACTTCGCCCCCCTAGTGCCAGGGTTCCACTACGTGCCCTTTAACGATATCGAGGCATTAGAACGGGAGATTTTGGCCCTCAATGCCAACGCCCTCCGCGTTGCGGCAATCCTGCTAGAAGCCCTCCAAGGAGAAGGTGGGGTCAATCCTGGCAATGTCCAGTACTTTAAGCGCGTACGTGAGCTGTGTGATCAGCACAAGATTTTACTAATTCTGGATGAAGTGCAGGTGGGGGTGGGCCGTACCGGAAAGCTCTGGGGCTATGAAAACCTAGGGATTGAACCCGATGTGATCACCGCCGCCAAGGGACTAGGTGGCGGTGTACCCATTGGTGCCATGCTCTGCAAATCTAGCTGCGATGTCCTCCAACCTGGCGACCATGCCAGCACCTACGGCGGCAATCCCTTCGTTTGTGGTGTAGCCCTCAGGGTATGTCAAACCCTAGAATCAGAAAACCTAATGGCCAACGCAAACGCACGCGGTCAGCAATTGCGACAGGGCTTACTGAAACTAGTGAATGCCTATCCCCATCTATTTGAGCAGGTACGAGGTTGGGGACTCATTAATGGTCTGGTACTCCAGCCCGATGCCCCCCTAAAAGCCCTCGACATTGTCAAATCAGCCACCGTCCAAGGGTTACTGTTGGTACCCGCTGGCCCTCATGTTGTCCGATTTGTCCCCCCCCTAATCGTCAGCGAATCAGAAGTCAACGAAGCCCTCGAAAAGCTAACGACGGCCATCCAAAACGTCACCTAACCCGTGGATCCCCTGGTCATTGCATAGTTCATTCACTGATGTACATGAAGAGCTGGGCCATGACCAGGGGCAAAAGAATAAGACGTAAAGCTGAATCCAAAATCAGGGAACTATTTTGCTACGGCGAAGGACTGATCAGTAATCCCCCTTACATTTAGCGATATCTTGCTGAAGCCTAATCATGGGTGGATTCATTAAACTTTAGACGCGTCTTACCCAACAGTTATGTACTTGCTCGGAAAACGTTAAATGCAATCACCCATTATTCTTGTTGGCCTGCCCCGTAGCGGCTCGACGTTGGTATCCCGTATTATCAACGACAGTTTGAATTGCTTTATCGTCAACGACTTTTACTATCTGCAATACGTTGAGAGCGTTAATGGATTCAATCAATCCAACGCTCACATTAAAGAACTATTGGCTGATTTTATATTTAACCAACTTCAAAATCGCACTCAACCAGAAGACTTAGAAGATGAAGTATGGTTTGGCCTGCCTTTCACAGGCGCGAAGCTCAAAGACCTGCAGAATTTTATAGCGGCATATAAAGCGGACGGTAAAACGAAAAACTGGGCACAGGTTTTGCAAGATATTATGCAGTTTGCAGCCGAGTTGGCAGGTAAACCCATCTGGGGATATAACACTCCCCAGGACTATCTAAATTTCAATAGAATTCACGGTGAATTTCCAGAAGCTAAATTTATCTTCCTGATCCGTTCACCCCTATCAACACTGCTGTCGTACAAATACTATTGGACAGTATTGCCAAAGTTTCGCCATGACAGGGGACGTTATCATCCCGTGATTCAATCGTTGGCTTGGAAAACCTGCGTCAAGACCTACTTTGACCTCAAACAGGAGTACGGCCAAAACCACTGCATGTTGATCAAATTTGAGGATGTGCTGGGGGATACCGGACAAGTTTTAGAAAAGATGAACCGGTTTGCGGGGATTGAATTTCCTGACATCGATCTGAATTCCTTTGGGCACAATTCCTCACTATCGAAGGGACAAGGAGAACGCCAGACAAAAAAAATCAGTGGTCTTGAAGTCAAAATTTGTAATTTGTTAACCCAGGCTGAGCAAAAAAAGCTGAACTATGGCGGACCCTCAGAGCAAAAAGTCGTCTTTTCAGATTTCTTTAATTTGCTCATGATCACCTTTAGAAATTCTGTTTACTACTCCCATCAGATTGTTTTCTCACGGAATATTCGTCAGCGTGTCTTTAAGTTTGTCAATCAGCTCACCTTACAAACTGGAAAGTAAGATGGCTATTTGCTTAGGAGACGACCATCGGACACATGTAAAACTTGGGATGAGGTGAGCCATTTGGCATCGAATGAGCCCAGGTGAGTCGTGGTGATCAGGGTTTGAAAACGATCCTGAATCGTATCGAGCAACTGATTTTGACGGTTTAAGTCCAACTCAGCGAGTACATCGTCCAGCAGCAATAGGGGGGGCTCCCCCACCACCGCTTCGATAAGCTGTAGCTCTGAAAGTTTTAGGGCTAACACTAGGGTGCGCTGCTGGCCTTGGGAACCGTACTGGCGAGCCGGTGTATCGTCAATTGAGAAGTCAATGTCATCTCGATGGGGCCCCACTAAGGTGGTGCGCTGATAGTACTCAGCCGTAGTACGGGTTTTGAGCTTGTCCAGAAACGCCTGCTGAATCTCATTGGCATCATCACTGTAGATCTCAAGCTCAACATTAGGGGCATAGCGAATCTTCAGCTGCTCAGTGCTGCCGCTAATGGATTGGTGCCACGATTGGGCAATGGGAATGAGCCGTTTGAGCATGCGGGCGCGTCGCCTAATAACGCGGGTCCCGAGGGTGGCTAGCTGAGCATCCCATAGGGCCAGCTGGGTGGGATCAATCTGGGGTGGCTGGTCTGGCGTTCGATCAGCCGTCTGCTGTTTGATAAAGGCATTACGCTGTTTAAGGACCTGGTTATACTGCTGCAGAATGTGGACATACACAGGTTCTAGCTGCATCAGTAATGTGTCGGTCCAGGAACGTCGTCGCCCCGGTCCCCCCCTCACCAAGTCGAGATCTAAGCAGGAAAATTGCACAGCATTTAGGTTACCGAGAAAATCCTGTTGGCGACGGAGGGTTTCTCCATTGAGAACAGCCGTACGGCGGCTGGCACTGCGTAGGGTGAGCTGCAGGGATGACACCCCCAAGTCTCGCTTGAGGCGGGCTCGGATCTGTGACATGGCCATAGCATTTTGGACTAGGTCACGATCTCGATTGGTCCGATGGGACTTTAGGGTGGCTAACAGCTCCACAGCCTCCAGCAAATTGGATTTTCCCTGGGCATTTTCCCCAAGCAGAATGGTCTTCGGTGCCGAAAACTCAATAGCTTGGTCACTGTAGTTGCGGAACTGCTGTAGGTGAAGATACTGGAGAAACATAGAAGGCTGAAGCGTTATTCCAGTTTAGGGGAATGGAGCAAGAGGGCAATGGGGGATGGGGAACCCATTGGATTTCCCAGGGAATAAGGATTGGGCAGACTAGCGCCTTTACAGTACGTTACATTTAGACAGACTAAGTAAGTGGGGCAATGGGGTCATGGAGTCATGGGTGTGGGTTGGCGTTTGGAGTTTGGCACTGGCGGTGGCCACGGTTGCAATCTTAATTTTTCATCGTCGGTTGCAGGCATCCTTGGCAACGGCCCCCCGGTTGCCTCTGTTAGAGACAGCGCCTGAGACCCTACCGACCATTACGCTGATTATTCCGGCCTATAACGAACACATAAATATTACCGAATGCCTGGATGCGGCCCTGGCTAGTCATTTACCCCACCCCGACCAGTTGCAGATCATTGTGGCCGATGATGAATCAACAGATGATACGGCGGCCTTAGCCGCCACCGTTGCCCTTAACGATGCACGGGTTGAGGTGATAACAGTGCCGACCCGCCCCACAGATATTCCCTGGCGGGGCAAAAACTGGGCCTGCGCCAGCGTCGTGGACAAGGCAACGGGGGACTATTTACTTTTCATTGATGCGGACGTACGCCTAGGCCCCGACGCCATCGCCACGGCATTAGTTGACTGTCAAAATCACCAGGCTGATTTACTGAGCTGTGGTCCCGGCATCGTTTGTGGTTGTTTAGCTGAGTGGCTAGTGCAGCCCGTGATGATGAGCTGCATCGCCGTCGGCTTTAACTTTGAAGCGGTGAATGACCCGAAGGATACAACCACCGCCTTTGCCGCCGGTCCATTTATGCTGTTTCGCCGCAGTGCCTATGAACGCATTGGCGGTCACCGAGCTGTGGCCACGGAAACCGTAGAAGATGTGGAATTGGCCAAATTGATCAAGAGTAGCGGCCTAACGCTGCGCTATCTGCTCAGCACCGAACTCATTAAAGTGCGCATGTACCAGACGTTCGGGGACCTATGGGAAGGTTGGACAAAAAATTACTATGAAGGCGGCGGCCGCAATCTTGGGGCCACCCTCTATTCGGCCTTTGCCCTCAGCTTAATTTTTGTCATGCCATGGGTCGGCCTAGGGGCAGGAGTTTGGGGTTCTATCCTTGGCGGCGGCCCAGGCTGGTGGTTGGTGAGTGGTTTCGGTGTCGGCAGCATTGGGCTACAGGTGTATATGCGTTGGAGCGCACAGCGGGTATTTAATCAGCCGTTTCGCTATTGGTGGTTGGGTTGGCTGAGTGGAGGAATTGTGGTTGCGATCGCACTGACATCCATTGTTAAAACCGAAACTGGCTGGGGCTGGACCTGGCGTGGGCGATCACTATCCACCTCCTAGCCCGCATGGCAAGCATTCCCGTTCGCCACCTTCGCACCAAAGCTCTGCGTTTTGGCCACCAAAATTGAGTTTACTGTCGCGCTTTTTGTTGGTACCCAAGTTACGCCGCTTACGCGCGTTACTGTGATTGGCTTGTGCC
>CALHGI010000503.1 GCA_938029995.1 uncultured cyanobacterium
CCCCCCTAGAGTCTCACCAGATGAAAGCACTGGGTGACTTTGTTTATGTGATTGGCGGTTGGAATGAAACCAAGGGTATCCATAAAGATGTCTTTTTTGCCCCCCTCACCCCAGAGGGCACCTTGGGTGACTGGCAACCCACCACGGCCCCCCTCCCCCTGAAGCTACAGCACCACACGGTCACCATCCATGGGGGCGCTTTTTATGTCATGGGTGGCGACAATGGGTTTTGGGACGGGAGCGAAGTGACCAACCGTATCCTTAGGGCGGTTCCCAATGACCAGGGCGATATTACCGCATGGCGAGATGTGGGTGAGCTACCGGAACCCCTGACAATTCATGCGGTTACTAGTTTAGATAATCAACTCTATATCCTGGGCGGTAGCAACACCTTTCGCCCAGACAATACTACGGTGATCGATCGGGTGTTTACGGCCACCATTGCCGATGATGGCACTGTGGGAGAGTTTCAGCCATTGGCCCCGTTCCCTACCCCGGTTGGCTGGGCCACGGCCACCGTTGTTGATCATCGGATGTTTGCGATCGCAGGCACCCAACAGTTTAGACCCAGCAAACTATTGGACCAGGTATGGGTGGCCGACATTTTGCCCGACCACACCCTGTCTCCCTTTGAGCCCGTTAATACCATTACGGCCCGACAGCGCCATGCCACGGTGTTAGCGGATCGCACATTGGTTGCGATCGCAGGTGGTGCTGCCAGCAAAGTCCTATCCACCGTTGAAGCCGCCGCAGTGGATGACCAGGGCAACCTAGGAGACTGGGCTCCCCTCCCCCCCTTACCCGAAACCCGCTATGCCCATGCCGCCTTTGTCCATGACGGCCACATTTACGTTTCCGGTGGTTTCATCAACTATGGCAGCAACGAAACGAGCACAAGCATCATGAGATTACCCTGGGCCCAACGACCCTGATGCCCATTCCCAGCACCGTCGAACCATGGGACGGTTCAACGCCGCTAGACGCTGCGGCAACAGACCTACTGCAACAAGCTACGGAGCATCCATGCATTTTTCTCATGGATCTGGAGGCGCTGGGTTAACAGATCGGCCGTGGGCTCATCATTGGCTTCGTCCGCGATGGCAAAAACAGAACGGGCCGTACGGGCGACGGCCTCTTGTCCTTCCACCAGCAGTGAGATCATCTCTTCTGCCTTGGGTACGCCTGGGGTTTCCGCAATGGAACTGAGCTTGGCATATTCACTATAGGTGCCGGGGGCAGGGAATCCCAGGGTGCGAATCCGCTCAGCAATGGCATCCACCGCTAGGGCCAATTCGTTGTACTGGCCCTCAAACATCAGGTGCAGTGTTTGGAACATGGGACCGGTGACATTCCAATGGAAGTTATGGGTCTTGAGATACAGGGTGTAGGTATCCGCCAAGATGCGAGATAGACCCTCGGCGATGGCCTGACGGTGCTCGTCACTAATTCCAATGTTAATGGGGGGGGCTGAAGTGGCCATATGGGCAGTCTCCTGACAAGTTTGGATGGAAAAAGTCTCTGATGAAACGCTAAACATAGCGATCATAGACTGCAAATTTAGTTAGGGGTGTATCTTAATTAACTCCTTAATCATACTCATAACGACTTCGACTTGCAATATTTTTTCATAGATCCCATGGTCCGGTCCCGGTGGTTCAGTCCCAGCCCCCGGCTCATGGTTTGGCCCTTGGGGCCGTGGAGGACGGTGGAAAAACTCCCACAAATTGCCCAAGCAGTTCATCGGGGTTTGGGCTATGGTTTGAGGGTTAATTTAAGTCGACATATGTTTCTAACTGGTAGTTGGGTGGTACGGCGTTCTCGAGTTGTGGCCATGGCTTTAGGGCTTTTGGCGATCATTCCCACCAGTGCCATGGCCCAGGCCCCCCTCAACCCCGAAATCCAGATTGGCTTGATCCAGCGATTTGGCGATGAGGACAAGGACAAACTGGTTTTAACGCCCCTGGCGGGCGATACCCTAACGGTTAGCTTTGAAACCGGCGGTCAACCCCAGACCCTGACCACCCAGCAACTGACCATATTGGTGGGTTCAGAACCCCTGCCCCAACCTGTTTTGCAAGAGTGGGTGGTGCTCAGTAGCCACCGCAGCTTTGAAAGTGCCGAGGAAAGTGCTAACCAGTGGAAGGCGCGGGGCATTGACACGGAACTGGCCCAGCCCAATACGTGGCAGGTGTGGGCCAAGCGGGAGGATTACAATACTCCGCTGCTGCGGCGACTATTGCTAGAGAGTTTGCATGAGGCGGGCCATGGCAACACCTTTATTGACAGCCGTGTGCTGACGGAAGCCCCCCGCGCTGCCTTTATTGCCAATGGCTATCGCTACAATCGCCATCAGTTTAAGATTACCAATGCCAACCGTCGGGTACACATTGCTGAAAACGGCGGTTCCAAAAAGCTGTTTGGGGGCGACTTTAAGCTCCAGCCCAATGCCTATGGCACCTATACCCTAGTGAATCAGGTGCCGATTGAAGTCTATTTGCGGGGGGTGGTGCCCCATGAGATTGGTCCCAGCGCGCCCCAAACGGCGGTGGAAGCCCAGGCGGTGTTGGCCAGGACCTATGCCCTACGAAATCTACGGCGATTTGCCATTGATAACTATGAGCTGTGTGCGGATACCCAGTGCCAGGTATACCGCGGCTTAAGCGGTACGGCCCAGCGGGCGGATCGTGCGATCGCAGCGACCCAGGGCCAGGTGCTCACCTACAACGGCGAATTGATTGACGCCCTATATTCCTCCACCACCGGCGGCGTCACCGCTCGCTTTAGCGATGTGTGGAACGGGTTTGACCGGCCCTACCTACAGCCCGTCATCGACTCCATTGCCTTTAGCTGGGATCTCGCCGCCCGCCCCCTGTCCGACGAAAACCACTTCCGTGCCTTTATTAACCTGAAGAACCAGTTCAACGAAGACGACTGGCCCACCTTCCGCTGGAAACGTTCCGGCACCTATGAAGAAATAACTGCCGGTGTGAAAGAATACTTGACCAATCGCAAAAATCCCCTGGCCAGTCTCAAAAAGGTCACCGGCCTCACCGTCACAGAACGCTCTGACACCGGACGGGTCCAAACCCTCGTGGTCAATACCGACGTCGGCGATTTTGAACTCCACAAAAACGAAGTTGTCAGTGCCCTGATCCCGCCCCGCAGTCAGCTGTTTTACCTGGAGCCCTGGTACGAAACTAAGGAAAACAAAAAAGACGCCCAGGCCCCCACAACCAGTGCAGAAATAGGAACCCTTAGCGCCCCCGGCACAGCCAAGCAAACGCCCCCCGTACAAAAGGGCTACACCTTTGTGGGTGGCGGCTTTGGCCATGGTGTGGGCATGAGCCAAACCGGCTCCTATCGTCTAGGGGAAAATGGTTGGGCCTACCAGCGCATCCTGCAGTTTTACTATCCCAATACCCAGCTACTGCCCATTACCAATGACCTTGTCTTTTGGAATGATCCCGAGGCAGACCCACCCGAGACAGGCGCACCCGCCACGGCCCCACCTGACACAGACAACCCGGCATTTTCACTGCCCTAACGGCCCCTCGGCCCCTTGAAATTTAGCAAAAACAAAAACCGACGGCCCCGTTATGGGGCCGCCGGTTTCATCTATAGCTTTGTGCCCATCACCTACGAGCTAGCCCACTAATCAGCTGCTAGCA